>JAAYHP010000236.1 GCA_012735355.1 Lysinibacillus sp.
AACGCTCAATTATTAGAGGTATCATACTAGGAGCATCGGCATGTGCAATTATTTATACGGTTTATAGTTCAGCAACAAAAGATAAAGTAGCAGTGTTAGCTGATGGAGATAAAGCACCAGACTTTACATTAGTCGATTTAGATGGGAATACACATCGTTTATCTGATTATAAAGGCCAAGGAGTATTTTTAAACTTCTGGGGTACTTTGTGTGAACCTTGTAAAAAGGAAATGCCTGCAATGGAACGCCAATACGCCAAATATAAAGATCAAGGTGTACAACTACTTGCCATCAATATTGCTCAATCGGATTTTGAAGTGAAAAATTTTATTGAGCAATATGATCTTACTTTTCCTGTAGCGATTGATAAAACGAAAAGTGTGATGCAAGCTTACAATGTGTACAATCTGCCAGCGACGATACTAGTTAGTCCTGATGGTACAATTACGAAAGCTCCAACGAGAGAATTGACAGAGGAAGAGATTGCATCATATATGGAATCAATCAAACCAGAATAGGAGTTTTTAAATCATGGAAAAAATCACATGTGTTTGTGGTCATGAAAACCCTGTTGGAACGAACCTTTGTGAAAAATGTGGTAGACCACTAACAGAAGAAACGAAAGCTCAAAAAATTGTCGATATGCGCTACGATGGGTCTGCTATTCGTTCGAAGACGTATAATAAATCCATTGTAGATAAAGTTTGGAATTTCTTTTCTAGCGTTAAAGTTGGAGTTTCATTGATTATTATTACATTAATTGCCTCCGCTTTAGGTACGATATTTCCGCAAGAATTCTACGTTCAAGCTGGTACTGAAGCTGAAAGGGCTTTGTATTATGAACAAAACTACGGATCTATTGGTAAGGTTTACTATGAATTAGGTTTATCAGATTTATATAATTCTTGGTGGTATCAAATATTAGTAGGTTTACTCGGAATCTCAATTATAGTTGCGAGTTTAGATAGGGGGATTCCTCTTTACAAATCTTTAAAAAATCAACGGGTGAAACGCCACGAAAGTTTCATGAAACGCCAGCGGATTGTGGCAAGTGGTTCTGTAACAGAAGGGGATCCAGCCATAACCCTCGATTTAGTAGAAGAGAAAATGGTAAATCTGCGCTATAAAGTGCGCCGGGATGGAAACGCTTTACTAGCTGAAAAAAATCGTTTTGCTCGTTCAGGACCATACATTAATCACCTCGGTTTAATTATCTTTTTATTAGGTGTTATGTTACGGTTTGTACCTGGATTTCATGTGGATGAGTCGATGTGGATTCGCGAAGGAGAAATGAGAGCGATTCCCGGAATGGACGGTTATTTTTTAGAAAATGAACAGTTTATTATAGAAACTTATGAAAACGACCCGACAAGGGCACAAATCGAGCAAGGTGTAAGCGCCATTGCGAAAAACTATCAAACGAACGTGAAATTGTATAAACAGGCGGAAGGTGCTGTTCCGGGTGATTTAGAAAATGTTGAACTAGTGAAAGAATATTCCATTCGAGTAAATCATCCGTTACAATATGATGGTTATTCGCTTTACCAAATGGATTACAGATTAAACGAGTTAAAAACGATGACTTTTGATTTAACTCACAAAGAATCAGGAGAGTCTCTAGGCTCCATAACGATTGATTTAACGAATCCGGAAAAAGAGTATGTTTTAGGAGAAGATACAAAAGTTATTTTAGTTGGATATTATCCTGATTTTTCAGGATTAAAAAATGGAGAACCACAAACAGCATCTCCTAATCCAAATAATCCGGCATTCGTATTCAAAAAGATTACCCCGGATAAACCAGATGGTGAAGTTAGCTTCGTTACAATTGGTTCGGCTGCCATTGAAGCAGAAGATAATGAATATAAAATGTCCTTTAAAAATGTGGAAACGAGAAATGTTTCTGGGTTAACGATTCGCAAAGATGTGACAATACCGATATTAATCGTTGGTGGATTTATTTTCTTACTAGGTTTAGCCATCGGTTCATATTGGAATCATCGTCGCCTATGGGTACAACAATTAGAAGATGGAACAATACTTCTCGCCGCCCATACGAACAAAAACTGGTTTAGTATTAAGAAAGATTTAGATGCTGTAACTGAATACGCACACTTGCCTCATTATGTGGACCAACAAGAAGAAGAGGAAGAGAAGAAAAGGGAAGGTGACGATGCACAATGAGTTTAATTGAAATAAGTGATAAGTTGCTATTTGCAGCATTTATCGCCTACATTTTTGGAACAATTTTTATCGCAGGTTCTATTAAACGAAATGACGGTGCTCAAAGTCGTGCAACAAAGTGGGGAACAATTGGTATTTATATATCAATTATCGGTTTTATTTCCCAACTTGGATACTTTATTACTCGTTGGATTTATTCAGGGCATGCGCCTGTAAGTAATATGTTTGAATTTACTGCTGCCTTTGGAATGTTTTTAGTTGGTGCTTTTATATTAATCTACTTCATGTATCGGGTAACAGCTTTAGGGTTAGTTGCTTTACCGCTTGCAATTCTTCTTATTTCTTACGCAGCAATGTTCCCGACGGATGTAACGCCTTTAGTACCATCCTTGCAAAGTCATTGGCTCGCAATACACGTAATTACTGCTGCCATTGGTCAGGCAATTTTAGCAATTAGCGCTGTAGCGGGTCTTGTCTATTTATTAAAAGAAGTGAATCCAAAGAAAGCTTCTAGGGAACGTTTTTGGCTTGAAGTCGTTTTATATTTACTTGTAGTAGTTATCGGTTTCATTATTGTAACGGTGACGTTTAGAGGAATGGGATATGAGGCCCAATATACCTATATTGATAAGTTTGATAGAGAAGCAGAAATTGTTTATTATATGCCAGCGATTTTTGGTATGAATGAGTCAACAGCTATTACAGAAGGAGCAATGGATCCGCTTGTTGATTTACCACCGATGATCAATGCGAAAAAGTTAACAACAGTTGTATGGTCATTCCTCGTTGGTACAGTACTATATTTACTATATCGATTAATTGTACGAAGACGTATTTCAGAGTTACTTCATCCTTTAGTGCAAAGAGTGAATTCGAATTTAGTCGATGAAATTGGTTACCGTTCCGTAC
>JAAYHP010000237.1 GCA_012735355.1 Lysinibacillus sp.
ATGCTTCACTTTATCCCATTGGGTTCTTTTTAAGCGAACATATTGGGTTGGGTATCGAGTTAAATCGATTTCATATCTTGAAATATAGTCTTGTAGTTTTACAAGTTGAGCCAATGAAAACACTCCCATATATTACTCTCTCGAATTCATTTTACATGACTCTTTTAAAAAATCATAGAAAAGTTGCGTCTTAACAAAGCAAAAAAGCATCCCCAAAAAATGGAGATACTTTTTATTCATTAAATGTGTAATGGTTTTGGAATTTTTGTTTCAAATTGTTTTTGCAACTTACGAGTCCATTCTCCAACTTTTCCATCATTAATCTTTTTGTCATCCACTTCAATTACTGGAGTGATTTCTGAAGTCGTACTAGTGATAAACAATTCATCCATTTTCAACGCTTCTTCCGTTGTAAATGGTATTTCTTTTACCGTAAGTCCAATTTCATCTGCACATTGAATAACTACGTCTCGAGTAATCCCTTTTAAAATGAAATTGTTTGCAGGATGTGTATATAATACATCGCTCTTAACTCCAAATACATTCGTTGATGAACCTTCTGTCACCGTATTATTGCGGTGCAATATTGCCTCATAGCAACCTTTATCATGAGCTTCTTGTTTTGCTAGAACAGCTCCTAATAAATTCAACGTTTTTATATCGCATCTTAACCAACGAATATCCTCCACAAAAGTAGCTTTAACCCCTTTTTTAAAGTTTTCTAACGGACGAGGATTTTCTTTCGTATAAGCTGTTATAACCGGCTTTACTGTATCCGATGGGAAGTTATGAGCTCGAGGTGCTACACCGCGAGTTATTTGGAAATAAATATGACCTGTATTCACTTCATTTTTTTCGACCAGTTCATGTAACAATTGGTGAAGTTTATCTTTCGTAAATGGTACCGTCATACGAATTTTTTCAGCACTTGCATATAAACGATCGATATGTTCAGTCGCCGTAAACATTTCTCCGTTATATACTTTAATTACTTCATAAACGCCATCACCGAACTGATAACCCCGGTCTTCTTTATCAATAATTACTTCTTCATCTTTCACAATTTTATCATTCCATAATGTGTATCCCATTTTTCCCACTTCCTTTTAATTTTTACCTGCCAATTCAACGATAGCTTCCGCATAAATAGCAGCAGCTTTTACTAAGTTGTCAATGACAACATACTCATCCGCTTGATGAGCAACGTCACTTTCCCCAGGAAATAAACTGCCAAAAGCCACTCCCTTTTTTAACGTTCTAGCATAAGTTCCTCCCCCCGTTGATAACGGTTTTGAGTCATCTCCTGTATAATGCCTATACACTTTCAACAACGATTGAATGAATTCGTCATCTTCTGGAATGTAATGGGGCTTTGAATTTGATACAACATCTAAAGCAAAAGGATATTTTGTTAATCTTTGTGCCTGCGTTATTTTTTCTTCAAATGGATAAGTTACCGAATAACGCATGCTTACTAGAATCCTTCCACCATGCTCTGGATCGTATGAAACAACTCCTGCATTCAATGTAGTTGGACCAGACATTTCATCTTCATATTGAAGAGAAAGGGGTTCGCCATATACATTACCAAAAACATCGGCAACGAAGGAAACAAACTCTTTACTTGCCCCTGCCTGCAATTGACTCTTTAGAAACTTTGCTAGTTCCACTGCTGCATTGATCCCTTTTTCCGGTTCCATTGCATGGGCTGATTTTCCTGTTACCGCTATTATATACTCTTCGCCATCTTTAGTTAAAGATACTTCTTCCTCGTAATTGGAGAAAAATTGCTGGAATTGTGCTTCGAAATCAGAGGCAACATTTTTTACGACTGCTTTTGCTAAATCAGGCACCATGTTATGTCGTTCTCCAGCTTCAAAACTTTGGAGTTGTTCGCTATTGGACATATCACCTATTTGAGAGAATTGCAACAATGCAATTCCTTTCTCTGCATTGATAAGTGGGAAATCTGCGTCTGGTGCAAATCCGATGTCCGGCATCTCTTCTTTTTCAAAGTAATGCTCTACACAGCGAAAACCCGTTTCTTCATCGGTTCCTACGATTAATCTCACCCGTTTTTGAAGGGGAATCTTTGCATCTTTCACTATCTTCATTGCAAGGAATGCAGCCATCGTTGGTCCTTTATCGTCGATGGCACCTCGCCCATACAGCTTGCCATCTTTTATGATCCCTTCGAAGGGAGGAAAAGTCCAATTTCCACCGGCGGGCACAACATCCACATGGCAGAGAATACCAAGCAGCCCTTCCCCATCCCCCATTTCTATATGGCCAGCATAGTTATCTACATTCTTCACTAAAAATCCCTCTTCCGAGGCCTTTGAAAGAAGCCAATGTAAGGCTTGTTTTGGTCCTTTTCCAAAAGGAGCATCTGGCGTAGCACTTTTTTCATCTAGCACGCTTTCAATTTGTATAATTTGTTTTAATTCTTGTATAAGTTCTTCTTTTCTTTCTTTTGCTAATGTTAAAAAATCCATCGTTAACACCTCTGTTTTTTCGTAAATAGAAGAAAAGTACAGGCTTACAATGTATAAATCCTTGAATAAAAACGTATGCTCAAAATAAATACGGAATAAAGATTATATTAAATGATTCGAATTATGGAAAAATTAATAGTTTATTGCTATAATGGCTATGTCAAAAGATTGTTTGACAAAAAATTCTGAAAAAAGGGGTTGCCTAAGGCAGAACATTATACCTTTATATAGTTGTTAGTTGTCGTCCGCTAGTCTTTGCCATGTGAAATAAGATGAAGGAGTGGTTCATTTATAATGAAACCGGCTACTGATAGAATGCTAACTCGTATCAAGGATGTGTACATGTACATTCGAGAGAATGGAACAGTAACTACACAGGATTTAGTTGATGAGTTCAACATCACTCCTCGCACCATTCAAAGAGATTTGAATGTGTTAGCCTTCAATGACTTGGTAGAAAGCCCAAGTAGAGGCAAATGGACAACGACGAAGAAAAAGGTAAAATTAACATCTTAGAAAGGGAGAATAAAGTTTTCAAAGCTTTATTCATTGCATAATGAGAAGGAGTGACCTTTCGTCGTGGTCACTCTTCTTTTGTTATTTCATTTTGAATTAACTCTAATTCTTCCATCGTCAATTCTCGATATTCTCCGTATTTCAGCTTTTCATCTAATTGTAAGCTTCCCATTAATAGACGTTTTAAAAAGGTTACCTTTTTTCCAACGGCTTCAAACATTCGTTTTACTTGATGAAACTTTCCTTCATAAATCGTTAACTCAATTTCCGATTTTTCATCTGACTTTATAATGTTTAATTGGGCTGGCTTTGTAACATAACCATCATCTAGTTCCACCCCTTGACGGAAAGCCTCTACATCTTCCTTCGTTACTAACCCATCAATTTTTGCATAATATGTTTTTGGTACGTGCTTTTTTGGCGAGAGTAAATTATGGGCTAACTTTCCATCATTCGTTAGGAGCAGTAACCCTACCGTATCTTTATCTAACCGACCAACTGGGAAAGGCTTGTAGTGGCGGTCGATAGGGCTTAATAAATCGATGACTGTTTTGTCATATAAATCTTCCGTAGCCGAAATGACTCCCGGTGGTTTATTTAACATGATATATATAAACTCTTTATATTCAAGTTTTTCTCCTAATACGTAAATTTCTTGTACCTCTGGATCCACGTGCATGGAAGGGTCTTTTACCATTTTCCCATCTACAGTAACAGCCTTTTGCTTCAACAATTGCTTTACTTCTTTTCGAGAACCATATCCAGCATTTGCTAATAATTTATCTAATCGCATAACACACCTACTTTAAGCCGAATTTTCCTGCAAAGCGAGTAATTCTTTCTCCTAACAATTTTTGTGCCAGCCCTGTTTTGAAACTAATAAATGCATAAACGTATACACCTACGAAAACGCAAAGAATGGCAACGATAAAACTTGTAAATTTACTATCAACCGGACCGATAATCCATAGCAATCCCTTTTGAACAAAAATTACACAGATTGCCATTACGATTGTTAATAGGACAATTAATAAAATCCGTCTTTTAACCATCGTTGATTTATAATTTAATACTTTTTTGATAACTAATATGTTAATCGTAATGGAAATTAGATAACCTATTGCCGTCGCAAGAATTGCACCATCCACTTGCATCAGTTCAATTAGTGGTGTATTGATCATCAATTTCACAAGTATTCCTGTTAATAAACTAAAGACAATCCATTTTTGATAATCAATTCCTTGCAATAATGCAGCTGTAACTTGGAATAATGCAAAAAGAATCGCTACCGGTGCATAGTGGGCTAAAACTTGTGCTCCCATCTCGCTTTCCGTATACAACAAGAAATAAATTTCATAAGACAAAATGGAAATCCCAACAGCAGCTGGTACGGTAATGAAAAATAAAATTTGATATGACTTATCCATTACTCCCCGCAACAGTTGAAACTCACCTTGATTAAAATATTTTGTGATCGTAGGAATAAGAGCTAAAGATAAACTCGTTGCAAGAATCACTGGAATAATGACGACTTTATGAGTTGTAAAATTAATCATGCTTAAATATAAGTCTGAAACTTCCGACATACCGATATTCTTCATGGCATTGTTAAAAGTCAGCATATCTACCAATTGGAAGAGCGGATTCGCCATGCCGACAAAAATAACCGGAACAGAATAGCGAACAACTTCTGAATAAATTTCCGATAACTTTATTTCTGAATTTGTTGAGCTCTGACTCC
>JAAYHP010000238.1 GCA_012735355.1 Lysinibacillus sp.
ACCTCCTCTATAAATGTTACTTTCATCTTACAGGGAGGTGTCATTGATTTGTAGGCGTTGTTTGATTTCGGGCTTACTTTGAAAGATACGAGAAGCACGAGGGCCAAGAAGTTCAAGGAAGCAAGGCGGAACGGAGCGCAACGTACTTGGTACGTGAACACCGTACCGCCGAAGCTGACGAAGAAATTCTAAGGTCTAGTGCTTCACAGTTTAGCGCCGATGGTAGTTGGGGATTTCCCCTGCGAGAGGTAGACGAGAGCTTCGCAAAAAGAATAAAAAAGCCTGTTCCTTTTTCAGGAACAAGCCCTTATTTTTATTGCTCTTCTGACAGTTTGAACGTTTCTACTTCTTTTAATAAATCTTCTACAATTTGTTCTAAAGATTCCACAGTTGTTGAAATTTCTTCTATTGAACAAAGTTGTTCTTCTGTAGCCATCGTAATTCGGTTAATTTCCTCTTTAGACTGATTAGATATTTCAGAAACAATGGTCATATCCGAAACAACTTTCTCACTGTTTTGTGAAATAGTTTTCGCTCTTTCTAGTACAATTTGTAGTTGATCTGTAATTTGTTCAATAAATTGTTTCATTTCCATAAAGTTTGTTTCGGTTTGGGCAAACATTTCTAATCCCTTCGCTACTTCTTCTACACCATTGTTCATTGATTGTACAGAATTAGCAGACTCAACTTGTAACGCTGAAATAATTTCTTTCACTTGAATTGATGAATGGTTCGTTTGTTCAGCTAATTTACGAACTTCATCAGCAACAACGGCAAAACCTTTACCGTGTTCACCAGCACGAGCAGCTTCAATAGCAGCATTTAACGCAAGTAAATTTGTTTGTTCAGATATGGATGTAATCACATTCACGATTTCATCAATTTCCCGCGCATAATTATTGAGCGTTTCAATATCGTTGGATAGTTGATTAATTGTGTTTTCAATTGTTCGCATTTGTTGCTGTGTTGAGATAACAATTTCTTGACCGATGTCTACAGTTTTTTCAGCCTCTTCTGCTTTCTTTGTTACTTCATAAGTATAATTAGATATTTCATGAATTTCATTTGAAACAGTCGTTAATGCTTGGAAACTTTGATTGATTTTATTTGTTTGATCTTCTAACCCTTGTTTCACAGAGGTCATTGAATTAGCGATGTTTTCTATTGATTTATTATTTTCAATGATAGTAGCACTTAATTCCTCTGCGGATGATGAAATGACGGTAGATTTTTCATGAATTTGTCGAATGATAGATGACAACATATACGACATTTTTTGTAATGACTTTCCTAATATACCGATTTCGTCTTTTTTATCGATGTTAATCTTTGTATTTAAATTACCTTCGCTTAATCCAACAGCAACTGTCGTCATCATTCTTAATGGTTTAGCGATAGAACGTAATATGACGATGATATAAATTCCTAATATGATTAGTGAACCAATAACAACAAATAATGTAGATAATAATATTGGTTGAACGGAATCATTAATTTCATCAACAAAGAAAGTTCCACCTATTTTCCATCCAGTTAAATCATTTGTATGTACAATCATTTGTTTTGCGTTTCCTTCAAAGGAATATTCAAATAAATCCGTTTCAAACATTTTATTGGCCCAATCTTCCTCAGAAACATCTGTCCCTGCTTCTAATGTAGGATGAACAATGATTGTTTTACTTTCAGTCATTAAAAATGCATAGCCTTCATTTCCGATAGTTACGGAATTCACAAGGTCATTTAAGTGGGTCATACTTAAATTTACTGAAAATACAGCATCAGCATTTTCTATTTTTTTAGAAATATTAACTACCCATTCTCCAGTAGATGCAGCTTGGTGAGGATTAGCGATAATCACTTGTCCCGGATTTTCCATAGCATTTTGATACCATGCTCTCGTTCTCGGATCAAAGTCGGGATTGTTCATTAATCCTAAATCTGGAAATTGTATCATGTCACCATCTGCAGTTCCAATAAATGATGATACAATTCCTTCACTAGTTTCATAATATTGTTCTAATTCTTTTAATAACATTTCCCAATTTTCTTTCTCTAATTGAGTTGGAGAAATGGTACTAGCAAAGTATGTTACATCATTTACGATTGGTTCTACATGTCTATTAATAAATTCATTAACAGATTCAACACTTTGATTTCCACTAAACAAAATTTGGTCTTCAATTTCCTGTTTTGAAACGAAGAACGAAGTAGTGGAAATTAACAAACTAGGAATTAATAATGCTAATAAAAAGGTAATACTTAATTTTCCATTTATCGACATCTTTATTTTACTTTCTTTCTCCATAATTTTCGTTGTTGAAACCTTCCATTTCATTGGAAAGTGGACAACTATCCTCCCCTCATTACACTTAATTTCCATTTGTATATCGAGCATAAAAAGTAAATATTTACTTTTTTATTTAAAATATAACATTTTTTTCAATTGTTTGCACCTACTAAAAAACTCCGCCAATTAGAGATATCCTAATTGGCGGAGTTCGTGTTTTATTATATATTAGTCATCGTTGTCATC
>JAAYHP010000239.1 GCA_012735355.1 Lysinibacillus sp.
AAAAAACTAAACTCTTCTAAACTTTTAAATTAAATTTAAATTTTTTTTAATATTGTTTGCATAACGATAGGAAACTAAACAATTATGACCATATTCCATTTTTAACGTTTTATTTTTTAAATCATACTCTACTAAATATTGCAAATTGACAACGTAGCTACTATGGGATCGGCAAAATCGCTTATCTAATTTCTCTAAATCTTTTAACCGACCATAAAACTCAAAAATCCCATTTTTCGAATGAACTTTAATTTTATGAGGGGTGTGGGAGGTTTCAAAATAATAAATATCCTCATAGCGAATGTTTTTAATATAATCTCCCACTTTTATTTGTAAAACATTCATTTCTTCCATTTGACCAAGCTTAATGTAGCGATTATATGCAGTATCTAAAGCATCAATAATTTGAGTTATAAGCTTTTGATTGTCCGGAATTTTTATAACGAAATCAAGTGCGGCAATTTTATATTTAAAAGTAAGCCTTAATTTACTTTCATAGGAAGTGATAAAAATGATAGGGGCAATAGGATCTTGTTTCCGAATATTTCTGGCCAATTCCAGTCCATCTATCGCACTTTCATATTCAATATCTAAAAAGTAACAGTCTACTTGATTTTCTTTTATGTAGTTTAAAACTTCCTCAGGTTTTGATGCGGATAACACTAATTCCACACCTGGATAATGAAATCTTGCATATTTAATAACATTTTCGAAAAATTTCCTTTGTTCGCTTTCATCCTCACAAATGACGACTCTCAAGCATCTTCACTCCCTACTTCAGAATCTCAATCTCTTGAATGAACAAATGATTTTCAATACTTGTGTGAAGGAGTACATTTGAATATTTACTTAAAATATCACTGACATTTTTCAATCCATACCCTCGATTACCATTCTTCGTTGAATATTTCTCTTGATAAAGTTGATTTATATCAAATGCGACATCATTAAAACTATTTTCAACTATGATTAATGTAGATTGATTGGCTAATTTAATGATTGCTATATTCAATAATTGTTCTTTGGAATTTATGCTTGCTTCAATCGCATTATCGATTAAAATCCCCAAGACTCTTGATAAATCAATAATATCAATAGGGATTTCATTAATTTTTTCCGGAATCTCTACTTGAATATGCAATTTTTTCTCTACTGCTAACAGCAATTTTGTTAATAACAATCCTTTTAGCTCGATAATATCCAAATTCCCTAAATCTTTTATTAATGTGTTTTTATGCAAAGTGACTTGTTCTGTTTTTGTTATTTTTTCATGGAAATAAGTTTTTAGTCCTTTAAGATCCTCGTTTTCTATGTATCTTTCCATCGTCATTAAAATATTTATATAGTCATGGCGAAATTTTTGCATATCCAGATTAATCGCTTCAAGGGAACTCATATATTGAGAAAATAAGTCTTGTTGCATTTTTTCATTTTTTAACTTATTTTCCTTTTCCATGTTTTTAACGAGCAATATAAGGGTAATCGATATGATCGTCAAGTAACTAACTTGCATCACTAAATTAATTTTTGTTAATTGGATTTCTGAATAAGAAGTAGGAATAAAAATATTAAGATAAAGGACAATGACCGTTATACAAATTAAAAAAGTGATCAATAATTTGGACATAACCGAAAAGGACAAACTGTTTTGCC
>JAAYHP010000240.1 GCA_012735355.1 Lysinibacillus sp.
GGTCTCGAGTTTCGGGCTGTTCCCGTTGGAGTCGCCCCGTCACTCCAATCAATTTTCGATTGCATATCATTTTTTTACTATGCTTCTTCACTGATTCTTAATTAAATTAGCTATATGTCCCAACCTCACTCTTAACGAATATTCAGCTACTCGATGATTTCCACTTCAATCCATTTCCGTACACTATTTATGAACCAGACACGACTAAATTTTTCTATATCCTCCACCGTCAAAATCTTTTCGTGAATCTGACCTTCCTTTAGCAAATGTTCACGGAAAGTTCCAGCAAGTAAACCGCTACTAACAGGTGGAGTCCATCGTTTCCCATCCATTTCAACTACCACATTACCATTCATAAACTCCGTCAATTCGCTCTTTTCGTTCCATAAAAGTACATCCAAAATCTCTGGAGACTGCGGCTGAAACTGCTGATATACTGCCCGATTCGTCGTTTTATGATACAGATATAAATGTTCTGAATCGATTGGCTTTGTAGCAAGGATAACCTTTTTTGGTGATTTCATCTGACTAATAGCTTGCCCTTCAATGGAAATTTCCCCATCTTTATACAACAACAGTCTCACTTTCCACTGTCCTATTTTCTTATGCTCAGCAAATTCCTTTAACTTCCCCTTCACTTTTTCTAATGGGAAGTTATATCGAAAATAAGTAGCGGATTTTCCTAATCGTTGTAAATGTTCTTCTAACAAAAAATAATTTCCATCATGTAACAAAAGACTTTCTAACAGTTGGAAATCACTCACTTCTCTAGTCAAGATTGCCGACTTTGCCAACACTTCATCATACTCATCTTCCACAGTTGAATCCCAAGTGATACCCCCTCCAACACCGTAAATCGCCTTGCTTGAATTATTCTCAATCAACACTGTCCGAATCGGCACGTTGAAGATTGCTTCCCTATTCGGAGCGATAAACCCAATGGCCCCACAATACACTTCGCGAGGAGCCGTTTCCAATTCCGCAATCAATTCCATCGTACTCCTTTTCGGTGCCCCTGTTATAGACCCGCATGGAAACAAAGCTTTCAACACATCAACAAGCTCCGTACTGTCCTTCAATGTGGCAATCACCGTTGATGTCATTTGGTGCACTGTCGGATATTGCTCGACTTCAAACAGCTTCTGCACCGAAACCGACCCAGTCTCTGCAACAATCCCTAAATCATTCCGAAGCAAATCAACAATCATCACATTTTCCGCACGATTTTTCTTTGAATAATGTAGCCACTTTGACCTTGCCTGATCCTCTTCAAAAGTTTTTCCCCTTTTCAAAGTCCCTTTCATCGGCCGAGTTGTTATACAATCTCCTTCAATATGGAAAAACAGCTCCGGAGAAGCGGACAACACGCTATATTCCCCAGTATGAATATAGGCGCAATATTTCGCCTCTTGCGCCCTTTTCTTTTTATTGAATAAAGCAAAGGAATCTCCTTGAAACTCTGCTTGTAGCCGAATCGTATAATTCGTCTGATATGTAATGCCCTTTGCGATTTCTTCTTTAATCCGCTGAATGGACGATCGGTACTCTTCTTGGGTTACATCTGGCTCCCATTTGCTAAGGGAAAAGGAACCCATGTTTCTAGGCTCTTCTTGCAACGGTTCTTTAAAGATACCAAACCAACATAAAGGCATTTTGTGACCTTGCTTCACTTTGTATGATGAATGAAAAGCCGGGGCACTTTCGTAAGATAGGAATCCTGCCGCGTAATATCCTTCATTTACGTAAGTTTGCACTTCTTCAAGGCACTGCAACACTTCATCTACTTTATGTGTAGAAATAATCGTAATTGGATTAAGAAATGTCACAGGCTTCGTTTCTCCTGTTGACGTAGCAAATTCAAAGAATAAATGTGGAATTTGCTTTTCCGTTATGTTCTGCATCATTATTTCCCTCTTCTTCGTTAGATTTCTCTATAAATTCACTTTTTCGTCTATCCATAGTATAGAGAAAACCGCTACTTGTGCAAATATAGATTGTCCATAAAAAAACCCTTCCTGCGAAATTACTCGCAAAAAGGGCTTCAAATCCACTCTACGAAGAGAGAATTTTCTCCAACTCCATCGTACTATGATTCACTTCATCGAACAAATCTTTCAACGCTTCCAAAGTTTCCTCTACTTCGGACAACATTGCCAATAGCTCTTCACTATTTGCCGCTGTGCGTTCACTACTTTCATGTAACACTTCGAAAATTTGATTCACTTCATCCTCACTCTTCGATAAATTAGAAATATTTTCATTTAAATCATTAATTTCTTTAACCATTTTTTTCGTTTCCTTAATGAGATTCTCTATATTTTCAACGGATTTACCTACATCTTGATGACTATGTTTGATAAAATCCGCTAACCCTAAGTTTCCGGTATTTGTCAAATCAACTTCCTCTTGAATCTCATACAAAATATTACCGATTTCTTCTGTCGCTCTTTTACTATCTTCTGCTAACTTCCTTACTTCATCAGCTACAACCGCAAACCCTTTTCCTGCCTCCCCTGCTCGAGCCGCTTCAATCGCAGCATTTAAAGCTAACAAGTTCGTTTGGTCAGATATTCCTTGGATCACGGCAATGATATTGCTAATTTCATCCGACTTATTTTTTAAATTCTCCAGTCGTTGTTGGTTTTTATTTGTTTCCGCATCCACCTTTTCAATAAAGCTTAACACGTTCTTTAAGCCTTCCATACTTTCGTTTGCATTGTGCGTTGTGTTGATGGAAGCTTCTTTTAATCGATGCTGAATGCTTTCTGCATCATTCATCGCCTGAGTCATGTTCGTAACGATTCGATTTCCATTCGTCACCTTTTCAAGTTGCTCCTGATTAATATCTGCATTATCATGAACTGCTTGAAACACTTGTTTAATGCTTTCTAACATTCGCATCATTTTGTCTTTAAAATCCCGTTGAACCGATGTTAAGTTTTCTGTACTTTGTTCAATTGTTTGGAAAATATGTTTATATTCGTTCATAACATATTGGAAAGATTCATGTATTTTTCGTAATTCGGCTTCATCGGTAGTGCTTGCAGCTATCGAATCTTCTGCATTTTTTAAATCCTTCAACACCGCTGAAAAATCTTGCAGTTTATTTGAAAATCTTGTACTTACAAAAATCATTATTCCTATCATGAGAACAGTAATAATTGTTATCAAGATTGTTAAGTTTAAACCAGCTTTTGTGAAAGTCCTTTGCGCTTTGTCTAAAGATTCTTTCGCTGTAACCGCAGCTGCAAAATACGGATCTGTTGCAATTTGTGCATAAATGACATAAACAATTTCACCGTCTACTTTTACTGGGAAATAAATTTCCGATAACCCTTCCTCTTGCACATGGATAATAGGCTCACCATTTTTCATCACTGAATCCACATTCTCATCGGAAATCGTCTCACCGATTTTCCATTTGCTTTCGACTCCACTTTTCAGATTTTCTGTTAAGACGAGACCAAACCCATCAACTAAATAAATACTATATAACGTCGGATCCCGCTCAAGATATGTAGCAATTGAAGTTTCAATTTCTTTTGCGCTTAATGCCGTTTCAATTATCCCTCTTCCACCGGACCTTGGAATTGCAGTAAATTTGAAAATTTCTCCTGTTTCTTCTTTTAATTTAATATTGGAGGGAAGATAATTTGATTCTCCAGTCACAAGCATGCGATACCCATCCCAAATATCAAACAAACTTAACCCTATTGACGCACTTTCTGTACTCGTAGTAAAAATTCCATTTACATCTGTTAAGTATATGTCATCCATTCCTGTTTGCTCTTTTAAGCGTTGTAATGCTTCTATTGTAAGATTTTCATTGGAATCTATGTATTGAACTAAATATGCCGCATTTAAC
>JAAYHP010000241.1 GCA_012735355.1 Lysinibacillus sp.
ACTTTATCGTTTCTAATCGAATAGTGGATGCAATTATTACTAGTGAAATCCATTCACAAGTTTTAGGTAGTGACCATTGTCCGATTGCTTTAGAATTAAATGGAAGTTATTTTGATAAAATATCGAAATTTCCTCAAAATTAAGTAAAAAGCCTAATAAAACATCATATAAATATATTGTATAATTTCTTTTTGAGAAAAAATAACTTGTTATTCTTGAGTATTTTGTTCTATCCAATTATAGTAATAATGAGAGATATGTTAAACGGGGCGAAAGGAATTATGATACAACTTAGACTTGTGAATGTAATGGAGGAAATTGTAAGCGGACTTGTTCGATTTTATTTACGAAGTCCAGAATATCAAACATTTTGTCATTGTGAAGAATGTGAGATGAAAATTATTGCAAAAGCATTAAATGGACTTCCTTCTTACTATGTAACGACGGAAAACGATAGAAACAAAGCATTTGATAAGTTAAAAAGTTCTTCCTATATTGAAAAAATTAATAAGGAAATTGTACATGCTATCCATGTAGCGGGAAAAAGGAAAAATCATAGTGAATAGAAATGTCCAATAAGTTCAATGCAACTTTTGGACATTTTTTTATTTTGTTCTTTTCCCCTTTAAAGTTACAAATTTTAGTTATATTGTAGTAAACTGAATATGGATAGATGGAAAGTGAGGGGTCGTGTTATGCCAACACCTAGTATGGAAGATCATATCGAACAAATATATTTACTAATTGAAAATAAAGGATATGCTCGGGTGTCTGACATAGCTGAGGCTTTATCAGTATTACCTTCCTCAGAGACGAAAATGGTACAAAAACTAGATAAAGACGGTTATTTAGTATATGTATAGTATAGAGGGTTAACACTAACAGCGAAAGGTGAAAAGTTAGGTAAGCGCCTTGTAAAAAGACATGAACTTCTTGAACAATTTTTACGACTAATCGGTGTCGATGAAGATAAAATTTATGATGATGTGGAAGGGATTGAGCATCATTTAAGTTGGAATTCAATCGACCGCATTGCTGATTTAGTACAATTGTTAGAAGATGATGAAAGAATTGTGAAAAAATTGGAACAAATGAGAGAACAACAATGATTTTTCACGTGAAAGGGAAAGTATGATGAATGAAATAAAAGCTGGTCAAGTTGTTGAATTAACAGTTCTTGAAAATTTAGGTTCGCGATGGATTTTAACGGATGGACATAAGGAAATTCCTTTAAATAGTTCTGAAGTTTCAACCCCTCTGACAATAGGAAATCGCATTAAAGTATTTCTTTATGTAAATCGGCGGGGAGACTTGCAAGCCACTACAGTAATTCCGCATATATTGCTAGGAGAATACGGATGGGCAAAGGTTATTAAAGTAACGAACGAAGGTGCTTTCGTTGATATTGGAACAACGCAAGAAGCCCTTGTTAAAGCGGAAGATTTACCAAAAATCCGTTCATTATGGCCAAAAGGCGGAGATTATTTATTTTTAACGCTTTATACAAATCGTGATGGTGAATTGTTTGGAAGGTTAATTACGGAAGAAAAGGTCAACGAATTGTATGAAGATGCTGATGAAGAAATGTTTAACAAAAATGTGAAAGCGCGGGCTTATCGACTATTACCAGTAGGATCTTTTTTACTAGGGATAGATATACCTTATCGCATCTTTGTGCACCATTCCGAAATGGAGGCTGAACCAAGGTTAGGACAAGATGTTGAAGTGCGTATTATTAAAGTAAAAGAGGATGGAACGATGAATGGTTCCATGTTACCTCGAAAGCACGAACGTCTGAGTCTTGATGCAGAAAAAATATACGAATACTTGCAAAGTGTTGGTGGAAAAATGCCCTTTAGTGATCAATCAACACCGGAAGAAATCTTTGAAATGTTTGATATGAGTAAAGGTGCTTTTAAAAGAGCCTTAGGTGTTCTTATGAAAGCGAAAAAAGTGAAGCAAGAAAACGGTTGGACAGAAATCATATAATTAAATAACGTATCATAAAAAACACAAAAGGAAATAACAATGCAACCTTTTGTGTTTTTTGTGCGTATTAATTTATAGCAAACCAAAAAGAGGTTTGAAAGGAGCGATGAAAGTGAAAAAATGGCTGTTGATGGTAGCTGCTATTGCTTTAATGATACCAGCAATCATTCCTGGACAAGCATCTGCAACAGAAATAACGAGTGAAAAATTTGAAGCTCCAATTGTTGTTTATGGATCAAATCTTTCAGAATCAGAAAAAGAAATGGTAAAAGTAGCACTGCGAGTAGATAATGAAGAAACTGTAGAAGAAATTACAGTATCGGGCCAAGACTTAGCAAAATATATAAGCAATAGTAATCCAAACTCAAGAATGTTTTCTTCTGCAAAAATTACTCATGAGGAGGAAGGAAAAGGGCTAACGATTAGCATTGTGACTCCAGAAAATATTACAGAAGTAACATCCGAAATGTATGCCAATGCCATGTTAACTGCAGGATTAGAAAATGCGACCGTTGAAATAGCAGCACCGAAACCAGTTACAGGCCACTCCGCCCTTGTTGGAATTTATAAAGCTTATGAAGTAAAAACAGGGGAAACTTTAGATACGGAACGAACTGATGTAGCGAACGAAGAATTATCTGTTGCCACAAAACTTGCGGAAAAAGCAAATATCACCGATGAACAAGTAGCTCAGTTATTGACGGAAATTAAAAAGCAAATTGCTGAAATAGATCCGGCAACGAGAGAAGAAGTGGAGCAAATTGTTAAAGATCAGTTATCGAAATTACAAATTGAATTAAGTGAGCAAGATCGCCAAATGCTAGTGGATTTAATGGACCGTATAAGCAAGCTTGATATTGATTTCGCTAAATGGTCCGACCAACTATCAGAATTAAGTAAAACTATTGATGAAAAATTTGGTCATATATTAGAAGATGAAGGATTTTGGGAAAAGGTAAAAAACTTCTTTAGCAACTTAATTGATATGATTGCGTCTTGGTTTACTTCCTCAAAAGAACAAGAAGCAAGTTAAATTACAAAGCTCCTCTCCTATGATATATTTATTCCTAA
>JAAYHP010000242.1 GCA_012735355.1 Lysinibacillus sp.
GAATTATACGGAATTTTTGGCAAGGAAAATTATGTTGCTATTCATTTAATTTTAGAAATTTTTATCATCATTTCGTGTATGGCAATAGCGATACAAGTATGGTTTATTTCGAAATTTTCTTTTATCAATAAAGATATTTACATAGGGGCATTGTTTTTATTTCTTGCATTGATTGAAATTGTTCATACAATTTCCTATAAAGGGATGCCTTATTTTATTACTGAAAGTAGTCCTTATGAAGCAACTTGGTTTTATATTTTAGAGAGATTGTTTTTATCCATAGGATTATTGGCTGTGATGGTATGGAAAGTCAAAAAACATTCTGGAGCGTCTCGTTGGATATCCTATAGTGTTGCTTTAGTATTAGCTATCATATGCGTATTTATTGTTTATTCACCAAAGCAGCTATTACCTCCCCTAGTGATTGAAGGTGTAGGAACAACTTTCTTAAAAAATACATTGCAATATACGGCATTATCTATACAAGTGCTGCTTATATTATATTTAGTGAGGCATTATAAAATTGCTCCTCGAAGAAGTTTATTATTTGTTGTAGCTTCAATTTATTTAATTGTTAGCGATATATTATTTACTTTTTATAAAGACGTTTATGACATTTACAATTTTTTAGGTCATATTTTTCAGTTATTCGCATTTGTCGTATTGTTTAGAGCGATTTATTACTCAGCAGTGGAGTATCCTTATAAAAGAATGTCCCTCGTTAATCAGGAACTTGAGCAATCGAAAAAAGAAATGTATAACATGGCTTATTTTGATGAAATAACGAATCTGCCTAATGAACGATTTATTTATGAAAAGATAAAAGAGAAAATAGAGTATCATCAGGAGTTTACTTTGCTTATTTTTGAATTTGAGCGACTAGCAACAATTAAGTCGTCTCTCGGCACTTTTTATTCTGAAGAAATGTTGAGGTTGGCAGCCGAAAGATTGCATCAATCGATCTCTTCTAACTATGTAGTTGGAAAACTACGAGAGGATCAATTTATCATCATAGTGAATGGACAAAAAGAACTGAATGAAATCGAAGCAGTTTGTGAACAGATTCAACAACTATTTGAAACGCCATTCCAAATTCAACATTTTTCATTACATAGCAATGTAAACATCGGAATTGCTAATTATCCAGGAGATGCAAAGGATGAAAATAATTTAATAAAATATGCCCAATTTGCAATGTATGAGGCAGGCTTGACTACTGAACATATCATGTTTTATCATTCAAAGATTTCTGATAAACGTACTGAAAGGGTAGTGCTAGAAAACAATCTATATCAAGCGATTCAAAATAATGAACTATTTTTACAATATCAGCCCCAAATCGATGTAATGACAGGGGAAATAATCGCTTTAGAAGCTCTTGTAAGATGGAATCATCCAACGAGAGGATTAATACCCCCAGCTGAATTTATCCCTATTGCTGAGCAATCTGGCTTAATTATTCCATTTGGAAATTGGGTTTTGGAAACAGCATGTCGTGAAACGAAAGAGCTGCAAGAAAAGTTAAATAAGCCGGTGAAAGTTGCTGTGAATTTGTCAATTGGACAACTGTTTCAAGCAAATTTTGTCAGCAATGTGCTCGATATTTTGGAGAAAACGGATTTTCATCCACAATGTTTAGAGTTGGAAATTACTGAAACAATGACAATGAAAACAAATCAAGTGAAACCTATATTGCATCAATTAAAAGAATGTGGCATTTCCGTTGCTATTGATGATTTTGGAACAGGTTTTTCATCTTTATCTTATTTGAAAGATTTACCTATAGATTCGCTGAAAATTGATAGAGGTTTTGTAGGGAAAATAAAAAATGGTTGTACAGAACCTTTAGTTGATATGATCCTTTCTGTAGCAAAACATTTGCAGTTAAAAGTAATTGCGGAAGGTATCGAAACAATGAATCAATTACATTATTTAAAATCGAATCAATGTGATTTCATTCAAGGTTTTCTAATTTGTAAACCGATCAATATGGACGTGTTATTGAAGGAGTTTGATCAAATTCAAATGAAAGCTATAGATATGGTGGCACTTCTTAAGCTGGAACAGTAAATTCCTTTCCGAGGAATAAAGGAGAGTATAGATGGATAAAGTATTTGCCGTTGGAGATGTACATGGAAGTTTTGATTTATTAGAAAAAGTATTGGCCTTTTGGAAACCTGAAGAAGAGCAACTTGTTTTTTTAGGGGATTATATTGACCGAGGCAAAGATAGCTTAAAAGTATTGCGTACAGTAATGGAGCTTTCTAAGAAACATAAGGTGATTACCCTCAGTGGTAATCATGAACAAATCTTTTTAAACTGGCTAAGAAAACCGGAAGAAATGGCGGAGTTTTATTTTCATCCAAAAGTTGGTGGAGCGAGTACAATCGAAAGTTTTTACGCATCCCTTTCCGATAAAGACATTCCGAAAGATGGAGATGTCCATCGGATAGTGGAAACAATATGCATGCATTTTAAAGAAGAAATTGAGTTTTTAAAAAATTTACGACTGTATTATTATTGGTCCCCATTTCTTTTTGTTCATGCAGGCATTGATGCAGAAGTAGATGATTTTTTAGAAACGAGAGCGGAAGATTATTTATGGATTCGGGAAGAATTTACAAAAGTAGCACATAAGGCAAAAGAAGTCGTCGTTTTTGGACATACTCCAACGATATTTTTAAACGAAGATGGTACAAGTCGTGTGTGGATTTCTCCTTGCCGAAAAAAAATAGGAATTGACGGTGGTGGGGAAATTTATCCAAATGGCCGAATTCATGGTGTGCGTTTTCAAAAAAACTCAAGGAATATTGAAATTTATTCTGCCGAGAAAAATGATGTTGATTTTCATACTATAGCTTTGTAAGTCGTAGGGCTTGTCTAAAAAGTCCATAAAAACAGAGCGAATGGAGAAAACAATGAGTTTTTCCATTCGCTCTGTTTCCTTATTTTTGAAATTGGTTTGGGAATTTGCGGCCCTTTTCAGTATGTTGTGGGCCATTGCCACAATCCCGAATTCTGTTCGGACTTTATGAAGCCCCCGTAACAGAAATCGAGTGAAACGCAAATTGCCCTTGATGTTCCCGAACACACTTTCGACATCCACTTTACGCTTCGCATAAAGAGCTGCCTTTTGTTCGTCACCAAGAGCTGCTTTGGCTTTCGCTTTCATTTCTTCATAAATCGTGTTCCAATATACTCGACGATTTCCTTTGGCTTTCGTACACCCATTCTTCAACGGGCAATCCGTACAATCTTCACACTCGTACACTTTCAAATCTTGTATGTATCCAGATGCATTTTTTCTTTTTTGATAATACTTGAATACGACTTTCCGATTGTTCGGACAGATAAAGCAATCGTCTTCTTCGATGTATTTCCAGTTTTGTACTTTTGATAAATCCTTTTTAAACTTTTTACTTTGTTCCTTCAAATAGGTTTGGTATGGGGCTAATAATTCAAAACGAGGTTCTTTTTCTTCGCCAATCGCATATAAATAGTTTTCTTCACTCGCATATCCTGCATCGGCAATGACATACTTGAGTTTCTTTTCCTTTGGTATCGATTCCAATAACTTTTCCATAAATGGTTGGAAACAGCGAGTATCTCCTGGATTTTGATAAATTTCAAATCCCACGATAAATTGATGTTGTGTGGCGAGTTGAACATTATAACCCGCCTTGAGTTGGCCGTTTTTCATATGGTCCTCTTTCATTCGCATAAAAGTGGCCTCATGGTCGGTTTTCGAGTAGCTATTTCGTTCACCTAGAATCTGTTTTTGTACTTTGTATTTTCGTAATCGTGGAAGATAATCCGTTTGAATCGTTTTCAGTTGTTTGATGAGTTGGGATTTTTTAGAGCGAAGTTCTTTTTTTCTTTCTTTGTCTTCTTCCTGTTTATAATCTTTTTCCAAAGCTTCTATTCTCTCAGAAAGTTGTGCCGATGATTTTTCTAATTCTTCTTCTAATTGTTCTTCTTTTAATTCCTCCAAGGCGATTTGGTGCGCTTCTTGTAGAAACGATTGAATTTTGGCTCGTAGTTTCTGATCATATTTTTCTACGGATTTTCGCCATACAAACGTATATTTGTTGGCATTCGCTTCTATTTTCGTACCATCCACAAAAATATGGTCGAGGTCGATAAATCCTTGTTCTACTAGTTGAAGGACAAATTGTTCAAATACAGAATCCATCATGTTTGACATACGAACACTACGAAAATCATTTATTGTGCGATGGTCAGGGGTTTGCAATCCCGCCAACCACATCATCGGAAGATTTTCTTTCACCATTTGCGCCATTTTCCGACTTGAATAAACTTTTTGAGTGTACGCATATAAAATCACTTTCAATAACATTTTAGGGTGATAGGGTGCACGACCCCCACCAACATAATGAGTATACAACACTTCATCCGGAATCGATTCCACCATTTCATCCACTAAACGGGCGACATGATTTTCAGGAATATACATTTCGATATCTAAAATGCTCATGACTTGACGATTGCAATAAGGTTGGAAAACTAGCTTTTTGCGTTTCTTGTTCTTTTGAACCTCTATTTTTTGAATACCCTCTAGAGTCATTTCTAATTGCGTGTTATAATTTTCTTGAATAGTCATTTGATTATTCATAAAAAATCGTCCTTTCTTTAGAATGTTTTTTGGTCAATTTCATTCTATAAAAAAGGACGATTTTTTTGTACCCTAAAAACAGAAAAAAGGGCTGAGCCGAAGGTCGATTCAATCGACTTTTCGGACAGCCCCTTATTAGTCAATGATTTGATTAAAGATTTTGAAATGGATGCGGGCGTTTTCAAGGTGATACATCGGCTTTGACTGGTCATATCCAATCCAGACGGCAGCGGTGTATTCATCCGATAATCCGGCAAGCCAAAAATCCCGGTCCTCATTTGTCGTTCCTGTTTTTGCACCGATATAGGATGAACGGGCTTGGATTCCCCTTCCTGTTCCGCTCCGAACCACTTCATATAGCAGCGAGCGCATGTATTGCACCGTGCGTTCCGACCAGATTTGCTTCCGTTCCTCCGGCCATGAATACAGCACGTTTCCATCCTGATCCGTCACTTTCCGGATGGCATGGGATTTTATGTAGCTTCCATCGATAAAGCTTGTATAAGCATCGGCCATTTCCAGCGCAGTCACGCCGTACGTGAGCCCTCCCAGCGCAGCAGCGTAATTTTTATCCTCTTCCACAATCGACTGAAAACGGAATTGGTCCAAATATTGAAAAGCGGCATCGATTCCGACCTGGCGAAACAGCCTTACCGCTGCTGTGTTCAAACTGTATTTGAAAGCGGTTTGTATTGATACAGTGCCATAGAC
>JAAYHP010000031.1 GCA_012735355.1 Lysinibacillus sp.
CACAAAATTCTTTTTGTCGATGATTGGTACGGAAGAAGTCATGAATGTCCCTCCCCTATTCAAGAGTTTCAAGTAAAAGATGTGCAGCAGTTTCAAAATCAGAAAGAGTTTATTGATACAGCCATTGTTCCGCTAGTTTCTTTAAGTTTTGAAGATCAAAAAATAGTGAAAAGTAGTTCTGAAGTGGATTTTATAATGTCGCTAACAGCGTTTATTGAGCAACAGTTTAAAGGTAGATTAATGTTAATTCCTCCAATCTCTTATACTGAAGAAATAAAAGAAAATTTCGATGTTATTAAATTAAAAGAAAGCATTCAGAAAGGTGGTTTTAAACATGTATTGTTCGTTACTTGTGATCATGAATGGACAAGTATGAACGATGCAATAGATGTATTGTGGCTTCCTGCAATACCGCTAGATTCAATGGATAAAGATGTGAAAAAGAGAATACTAGAGGAACAACTAAAACAAGTAATTCCAGTATTAACTTCCAAATGGACACAACAATAGAAATTCTTTCATTAAATGTTCACAAACTTACAAAAACCAAGATAAACCATTATTGACCTTGTAATTCTATTGATATATCATAGATATGTCCTAGTTATTACTACTATTATCAAAATATGTCCGTTGGACTGACCTTAAGTTAGAGGGGGGAAAAGGATGAGTTACAAAAAGGTTTCTAGACGTCAATTTCTTAACTACACTTTAACTGGTGTTGGTGGATTTATGGCGGCAGGTATGTTAATGCCAATGTTACGCTTTGCAATTGATCCAGCTTTACAAGTAAAAGCTGAAGGCGATTTTATACAAACTAGCCAAAAAATTGCTGACTTAACAGACGTTCCAGTGCGTGTGGACTTTTCTTACGAGCAGGTAGATGCTTGGTACAAGTCTGAAGTATCGGAAATGGCTTGGGTTTACAAAGAAGGAGACCGCATTATCGCTCTTTCGCCAATTTGTAAACACTTAGGTTGTACAGTTAACTGGGAAGGTGACCGCCCAAATGAATACTTCTGTGCTTGTCACGCTGGACGGTACGAAAAGAATGGTAAAAACGTTCCTAATACACCACCAACAGGTCCGTTGGATGAGTATGAAGTAGCAGAAAAAGATGGTTATTTATTGCTTGGGAAAAAAATACCAAATACTTTAGTTTAATAGTTAGGGGGTACAACACAAGTGCTAAACAAATTATATGATTGGGTCGATGAACGATTAGATATCACACCAATCTGGCGTGATATTGCCGACCACGAAGTGCCAGAGCACGTAAACCCTGCACATCACTTCTCAGCATTTGTATACTGTTTCGGAGGATTAACGTTCTTCATTACAGTGATTCAAATTTTATCTGGTATGTTCTTAACGATGTATTATGTACCAGACGTAGAGAATGCTTGGAAATCAGTTTATTACTTACAAAACGAAGTAGCATTTGGTGAGATCGTTCGCGGTATGCACCATTGGGGAGCTTCATTAGTTATCGTGATGATGTTCTTACATACGCTTCGTGTGTTCTTTACAGGTTCTTACAAGAAACCTCGTGAATTAAACTGGATTGTAGGTGTTTTAATTTTCTGCGTTATGTTAGGTCTAGGATTCACAGGTTACTTACTTCCTTGGGACATGAAAGCGTTATTTGCTACAAAAGTAGGTCTTGAAATCGCAGGTTCTGTTCCGTTCATCGGTGATTTAATTAAAATTTTATTAGCTGGTGACGCGGAAATTCTCGGTGCTCAAACATTAACACGTTTCTTTGCAATTCATGTATTCTTCTTACCGGCAGTATTATTTGTGTTATTAGCAGTGCACTTTATTATGATTCGCCGTCAAGGTGTTTCAGGACCACTATGATTTAAATGAGCTTTTTATGATTCAGAAGGAGGGGACAACATGCAGCGCGGAAAAGGAATGAAATTCGTCGGCGACTCACGTGTGAAGGCAACAAATCGTATGCCGAATAAGCCGAAAGATTATTCCGAATATCCAGGTAAAACAGAAGCCTTTTGGCCAGACTTCTTATTAAAAGAATGGATGGTTGGTGCTGTTTTCCTTATCGGTTATTTATTATTAACGGTCGCTCATCCATCACCATTAGAGCGTCCAGCTGATCCAACAGATACATCCTATATTCCATTACCAGACTGGTATTTCTTATTCGTTTATCAATTATTAAAATATTCATTCGCATCTGGAGCATACAACGTAATCGGTGCAATTGTTATGCCTGGTATTGCGATCGCAGCATTACTTTTAATGCCATGGTTAGACAAAGGTCCTGAGCGTCGTCCATCAAAACGACCAATTCCAACAGCAATTATGTTATTAGTTGTAGCATCTATGTTCTATTTAACTTGGGAATCTGCAGTTAACCATGACTGGGAAGCATCTGCTGAACAAGGTAAAATTACACCAAAAGATTTAGGTTTATTACCTGATGTAGAAGTAGACGAAAACTCTGAAGGATATCAAATTTATCAATCACAAGCAACTTGTGTTGGTTGTCACGGTGGAGATTTAACAGGTTTTGGTACAAACCCTATGTTAATCGGTAACGAATTAACAACTGAAGAAGTTCTTGACGTGATTGTAAACGGTCGTGGCGGAATGCCTGGCGGCCAATTCGATGGTACTGAAGAAGAACTTCAAGTATTATCTGAATTTATTGCTAGTTTAAAAGAAGAATAATATTCTCTTTTAAAGGGAGTCAGTTTTTTACTGACTCTCTTTTTTGTACATAATGTTTAGAAAAATTTCACAATTAGTATGCATATTTGGTATTATTACATATGAAGAAAAACTTCTGGATATACCCGATTTTTATTTGAAGGAGAAACATAATGAAGTCTTTATTTATGCAATTTTCATACATGATCCAACAACGGGCCTTTTTAACGTTGTTGTTCATTGTGAATTTTTTAGGTACAATATATGGTTATATATGGTATATTCCTCAACTTTCAAGAACTGAACCCCAATTTTTAATCTTTGTACCAGATAGTCCAACAGCTAGTTTATTTTTCACATTTGCGATTTTAGGATGGTTGTTAGGAACGAATTTTAAATTTATTGAAGCCCTTGCTCTAATTACGTTAGTAAAGTATGGTATATGGGCAGTGGTGATGAATATACTAACATTGATTGAAACAGGTTCTATTGGTTTTGCCGGATGGATGTTAGTTGTTTCCCATTTTTTAATGGCAGTGGAAGGAATACTATATATGAGGAACTATCGTTTTACACTTGTTCATATCGCATTTGCTGCTATATGGACTTTGCACAATGATGTGATTGATTACGTGTACGGACAAATGCCTACTTATAGAAGTATTTCTCAATATGCCAACCATATAGGATACTTTACTTTTTGGCTATCCATTGTTTGTATATTAATCTCTTATTTTGCATATAAAAAGCGTGATTATTTGCATATGGAAAAATAAATATTTAAAATATGGATAGAGATATAAAGGAAAGGAGAATTGTGCAACAGCATGTTTCTTATTTACTTTTTAGTCATTTTATTGTTGCCAATCTATGCTCAAATGAAGGTGAAGAGCACATATAAAAGATTTTCAAAAGTTCAATCAACGAAGGGGTTAACTGGTGCACAAGTAGCACGAATGATTTTAGATAGCCACGGTCTATCAGATGTTCGCGTTGTACCGACACAAGGTATTTTGTCAGACCATTATAATCCTATGACAAAAACAGTAGCTTTATCTGAAGCTAACTATTACGAAGATTCTCTTGCTGCCATTGCTGTTGCTGCCCACGAATGTGGACACGCAGTTCAACATAAGGAAGCCTATTCATTTTTAACTTTACGTTCAAAACTAGTACCTGTAGCAAATATTTCATCGAATATTTCTTGGATTTTTGTGTTAATCGGAATATTTGCGTCTATGTCAGAGATGTTGTTATTAGGTATTGTGTTGCTTGGAGCAGGTGTATTATTCCAACTTGTTACATTACCAGTGGAATTTGATGCATCGAAGAGAGCAATGAATGAAGTGATTCAATTAGGAATCATTAATAATCATGAAGAGCGTGGCGCGAAAAAAGTGTTGAGTGCAGCAGCTTTAACGTATGTCGCTGCAGCAGCAGTAGCTGTATTGGAATTATTACGTTTAGTATTAATTTTCTTAAACATGAATAATTCTGATGATTAATTGGAAAATAAAAGGATTGTTCGAAAAGAATATTTAGTAGAAGGTAACAAAAGAGGTTGGGACATATAGCTAATTTAATTAAGAATCAGTGAAGAAGCATAGTAAAAAAATGATATGCAACGAAAATTGATTGGAGTGACGGGGCGACTCCAACGGGAAC
>JAAYHP010000032.1 GCA_012735355.1 Lysinibacillus sp.
AGGCTAGGACGATTTTTATGTAAATGTCAAAAACTCATCATTTTCTATTGAAGAGAAAGTGATGAGTTTTTATTTTTATTCCATCTTCTTTTTACTATAATCACTAAATCTCGAACCTAATATGTTCTAAGAAAGTTCAAAATATCTCCAAAAAGAGTATGTTATTATAAAAAATATTCAGTATCATAAGTTTCTATCCAATAATCAATAAGAACTCCATCTATTTATACAATCACTGAAAATAAGTTTAAGAAAGTTATTGTAGTAAAGAGTGGAACATCATTTTTCTAATTTAGATAAAATGATGTTTTTTTTAATGAAGTACCGGGGAAAATAAATAATTGGAATTAAACACCAAAATTCAACAATTTTTTACCATCAAGCAGATGCATATCAAAATGACCTATGTCCTAGTCTGTTTTTAATAATCTGTCTAAAACTTCTATTTAAATGGTATCGGAAAAATATTACAATTATATTACCTATTAATAACTAACTGGGAGGTACGAGAAAAAAGTAATAAACACAAAGGAGGGAGATTTTGATGAAACTAAAATTAGGAACAAAAATTAATTTGATGTTTTTAACTATTCTATTAATATTTGCAGTTAGCGTTGGCATATCAGTAAATGACAATGTACGAGATGGAATTAAAGAATTTGCTGTTGAAAAAGCTAAGAGTGATTTGAATATAGCTTATCGATACATAGATGAAACGATTATAGGTGAATGGCATATTAAAGATGGGAAGCTTTATAAAGGCTCTACACTAATGAACGACAACTTTGAAATTGTTGACAAAATAGGTTCGGATACTGGTGGAACGATTACTATCTTTCAAGGAGATACAAGAATCGCAACGAATGTGATTTTGGAGAATGGAGATAGGGCCGTTGGAACAAAAGTATCGGAAGTTGTTGCAGAGGCGGTTTTAAAAAATAAAGATTTTTATTTTGGAGAAGCGAATGTGGCTGGTCATATTTATCAAACAGCATATAAACCGCTATTGAATGAAGAGGGGGACGTTGTAGGGATTTTTTATGTTGGAGCACCTCAAAATATAATAGACAACGTCGTAACGAAAATATTGAAAAATTTTTTAGTAATCCTTTTCGTCATTATATTGATCTCTTTTGCAGTAATTACAATTTTCTCAAACCGCATTAAAAAGCGTCTTCTTAATATAACAAGTGTATTAAAAGATGCAGGACAAGGTGATTTTACGAAAACATTGGTGGACAATACTAACGATGAGCTTAGTGACGTATCAACAAGTTTTAATCAAATGGCAAGCAGTATGAAGGAGCTAATCAATGAAGTGACTAATAGTTCTTCTCTTGTGGAAACAGCTTCCAATGAATTGTTATGGAATGCAAAGGAAACTTCTGCTTCTACACAAAATGTTACCGATTCGGTCCAAATGATTGTAGAAAATATGGCAAAGCAACAGGAGATGGTTGAGGATAGTGCCAATGCTATTAACGAAATAACTATGGGAATCAATCAAGTTTCTGAAAATGCATTAAACGTAGCGGATGCTTCCCTTACTTCTATGAATACAGCTTTATCTGGTCAACAATCAGTGGAAAATATCATCAACCAAATGGCAGAGATTTATAAATCAAATGTTGAAACAACTGAGGTCATTAAAGAGTTAGAATCTCAATCTATTGAAATCGGTAAAATTATTGAAGCAATAACAGCGATATCAAATCAAACGAATTTATTAGTATTGAATGCAGCTATTGAAGCAGCACGGGCAGGTGAACATGGAAAAGGTTTTGCTGTTGTAGCGGAAGAAGTTCGAAAATTATCAGAGGAAACAAATAACTCAGCTTCATTAATTTCAACCATCGTTGAAGCGATACAAAAGGATATAGTAAAAGCAGCGGAAATGATGGATCATACTCACGGAGAAATTGAAAGTGGCATTAAGTTAGTAAAAGACACAGGTACAACTTTCCAACAAATTGTTTCTTCCTTTGAAGTAGCAAATGATGGAATCCAAGAGTTGTCTGCAATATCTGAGGAAATGGCTGCTAGCATGGAAAAAATCAATTCTTCAATTAAAAGTGTTGCGAAGTTGGCGAAAACAACTTCTGAAGATGCTGATGCTATTTTTAATATTACAGAGGAACAAATTACATTAACGGAACAAGTAGCAGATGCTGCTAGTATGTTAACTGGAAAAGCAGAAACGTTACGGAAAGTTATCGAACGATTTAAAATATAAAATTTTAAGAAAAATTGTGCTAACTAATAAGTAAAAAATGATCCTCTATATAATCTAGATCTTTTTTGCTTATTAGTTAGCTTTTTTAATTTCTTTAAGGAGGAATATTATTTAGGAAAAATAATTTAATTGTTTAATATTCAAAAAAATAATACATTTTCTTTGTTCAAATAGTGCTACGATTGATGTAAGAGAAGTTTCTTAGAAAAATATTTAGTTTTCATTCATTAACACCTTAGAGATGATACATAGATTGTGAAAATGGTGTCTTAAAGGGAGTGAGAACCGATGAAATTTCATACATTTACAGTAGAGGAAGTTGAAAAAAGTTTAAACAGTAATATCCAACAAGGTCTAACAGACGATGAAGTAAAAAAGCGAGTTCAACAGTACGGTTATAATGAGTTAGAGAAAGGCGAGAAACAATCAGCTCTATTGCTATTTTTCAGTCAGTTTAAAGATTTTTTAGTGATCGTTTTACTTGTAGCTGTTATTTTATCCGTATTATTAGGAGAATATATTGACGCCATCACTATTTTAGCGATTGTAATATTAAATGCGATATTAGGGTTTTTCCAAGAAAGGAAAGCGGAAAAAGCTTTAGAAGCTTTAAAAAAATTATCAGCTCCTCTAGGAAATGTATTAAGGAATGGCGATTGGCTAAAGGTTCCTTCAAAAGAACTAGTTCCCGGAGATATTATCCGTTTTTCAAGCGGTGATCGAATAGGTGCTGATGTACGAATTATTGATTCTATCAGTCTTGAAATAGAAGAGTCTCCTTTAACCGGTGAATCCATTCCGGTGGAAAAGTGCACCGAACCTTTATTAGAGAAAGAGCCTGGGATCGGTGATATGAAAAATATGGCCTTTATGGGGACCCTCGTAACGAGGGGAAATGGAATGGGAATTGTTGTTGCCACGGGCATGGATACAGAAATGGGGAAAATCTCTGATTTAATCCAACGAGCCCAATCGGTTGAAACACCGTTGCAACGACGTCTACAACAATTAGGGAAAATATTAATTGTTGTAGCATTATTATTGACAATACTTGTTATCGCTCTTGGTATTATCCAAGGTCGAGATATTTATACGATGTTTTTAATCGGTGTTTCTTTAGCGGTTGCAGCAATTCCTGAAGGACTGCCCGCCATTGTAACAGTCGTACTATCCCTCGGTGTAACAAGGATGATTAAACAGAATGCCATTGTAAGAAAACTGCCAGCCGTTGAAACGCTAGGTACTGCAACAGTTATTTGTGCCGATAAGACAGGAACGATGACTCAAAATAAAATGACCGTTACCCATTGTTGGATTGGCGGTGAAACGTGGACTGTTGATGGAATAGGCTACACTCCGCAAGGAACCTTCTATCAGAACGGTTCTCCCATTGACATTCAAAAGGAACAAATACTTCTACTCATGTTAAAGTACGGTATGCTTTGTAACCACGCAAACGTTAAGAAAAAAGGTGAAGAATATATATTGGATGGAGATCCGACTGAAGGTGCCCTTTTAGTAGCAGCGATGAAAGCGGGATTTGAACGAAAGCAACTGTTAAAAGAATATAAAATTATAAAAGAGTTTCCCTTTGATTCAAATCGTAAAATGATGTCAATCATTATTGAAAATTCAAACGGCAGACGATTTGTTGTAACGAAGGGAGCACCGGATGTTCTTACTAATGTAAGTCATTTGATGATTTGGAAAGGAAAAGAAGAAATTCTTTCAGAGGAGTTAAAAAATTCTATCCAAACGGCTATCGATAATTTAGCTTCACAAGCTTTAAGGACGATGGCAATTGCCTATAAAGAAATTTCACCAAATCAAACTATTGATGAACGAGAAGCGGAAAATGGACTTACATTTATTGGCTTACAAGGGATTATTGATCCTCCGAGACCAGAAGTGAAACAGGCAGTGGAAGAGTGTGAAAATGCAGGAATTAAAACGGTCATGATTACGGGAGATCATCTGATTACAGCAAAAGCCATTGCGTCTCAGCTTGGAATCTATCATGAAAATAGCAAGTTAATTGAAGGGAAAACATTGGCGACAATGTCTATCGAGGAATTAGAAGAGATTGTTGAAGATGTGGCTGTATTTGCTAGAGTCTCTCCAGAGCATAAATTAAAAATCGTGAAGGCCTTTCAACGAAGAGGACATGTAGTTGCAATGACAGGAGATGGAATAAATGATGCGCCTGCAATAAAAGCAGCGGATATTGGAATTTCAATGGGGATTACAGGATCCGATGTGGCAAAGGAATCTTCTGCTCTTGTTCTACTAGATGATAATTTTGCAACAATCAAATCTGCTATTAAAGAAGGGCGGAATATATATGAGAATATTCGAAAATTCATCCGTTATCTTCTTGCATCCAATGTAGGGGAAATTCTTGTCATGCTATTTGCGATTGTTTTGGCATTGCCTTTACCTTTAGTGCCGATTCATATTTTATGGGTGAATTTAATAACAGATGGACTGCCGGCAATGGCTCTAGGTGTAGACGAACCGGAAAATGATGTTATGAAAAGAAAGCCGAGAAATCCAAAGGAAGGGATTTTTGCGAGAGGACTTGGCTGGAAGATTGTTTCACGAGGGTTAGTTATTGGAGTCGTAACACTCATCGCTTTTACGATGGTTCTTAATAATTATCCAAATGAACTTGTTTACGCTCAAACAGTAGCTTTTGCCACCCTTGTTATGGCTCAGTTAATACATGTGTTTGATTGTCGAAGCGAGCGATCCGTCTTTTCAAGAAATCCTTTCGGCAATATGTATTTAGTAGGGGCAGTTGTTTTATCGATTATGTTAATGGTATTAGTCATCTATGTTCCACCGTTACAACCGATATTCCATACAGCTCCAATTCACCTGAGCGACTGGCTACTTATTATAGCGTTGGCAGCCATACCGACAATCTTACTTGGAGCTATAGATTTATTACGAATGAAAAATAAAAAATAGCACATTATTTAAAAACGAATCTCAAAAGTGGGGTTCGTTTTTAAAATGTTAAAAATTTGACACATCAAAGTGAATATGCTTTTATTTATAGTTCTTTCGACTATTTCGAAATGATTTACTAATATTTTTTATTAATTTTTTGTCGAACTGAAAGCACTTTCAATGTATTATTTGAATAATTCGAGCTACTAAACCGGTTTAGTTGAGGTTTAGTAATGATACAAACTAGGGAGGAATTAATTTTGTTTAAAAATCCAGCTGTTAAAGGAATTGTGAAAGCTTTATATGACCAAAACTACACAGGATATGTTCGCCCTGACCATGGTCGTCATTTATGGGGAGAACAGTGTCGTCCAGGATATGGTTTATATGACCGTGCGCTAGGCATTATGTACTTAAATGGTTTATGGGATGCATTCAAAGAAACTTCAGGAGGTAAACAATGATACCAATTCATGAAAATTTAGCAAATAAAGTCGCTGTAATTACTGGAGGAAGTGGAGTTTTATGTTCTGCGATGGCGAAAGAATTAGCCCGTCAGAAAGTGAAAGTTGTCATTCTTGGGCTTACAGCTGATAAAGTAAATGAGGTTACTGAAGAAATTATCGCTTCAGGTGGAACTGCGCTTCCTATCGTTGCCAATGTATTAGACAAACAATCTTTAATTGAGTCAAAGAAAAAAATTCTTGAACAATTTGGTCAAATAGACTTTTTAATCAATGGTGCAGGTGGAAATCATCCCGATGCGATTACAGATAAAGAATATTTCACCTCAAATATAGAAGGTACTTCATTCTTCGATTTGCAAGAGGAAGGCTTTTCAAATGTGTTTGATTTAAATTTCATAGGAACATTTTTACCTTGTAAAGTATTCGGAGATGCTCTTTTAAAATCGGACATGCCTTCAATTATAAATATTTCGTCAATGAGTGCTTATACACCATTAACGAAAGTTCCAGCATATAGTGCAGCAAAAGCATCTATTAATAATTTTACAAGCTGGTTGGCGGTACATTTTGCAGAAACAGGATTACGAGTTAACGCAATTGCGCCAGGGTTTTTTATTACTCAACAAAATAAAGATTTACTTGTAGATGCAAATGGCGAATATACAGCTCGTTCTAAAAAAATTATTGAGGCAACGCCGATGAAAAAATTCGGTGAGCCAGAGCATTTACTCGGCACTTTGCTATATTTGCTTGCCCCTTCATATTCATCGTTTGTTACAGGGACAACAATTCCTGTAGACGGTGGATTTAACGCCTACTCTGGGGTTTAATGTGAAAAAGGTAACAATCTCAGATGTAGCAAAGCATGCCGGGGTATCAAAAAGTACCGTTTCACAATTTTTAAATGGACGCTATGAATATATGAGTGAACATACGCGAAATAAAATAGAATTCACAATTAAAGAATTAAATTATCGTCCAAACGTGGTGGCACGAAGCCTTTCTAAAAAAACAACCTATACGATTGGAATTATTGTAGCCAACATTCTACATTATTTTTCCACGCAAATTATTCGAGATGTTGAACAAAAGTTTAATAAGCATGGATTTCATACCATCGTATGTAATGCTGATGATGAACCAAAAAAAGAACGGCAGTACATTGAAATGTTAATGGCAAAACAAGTTGATGGCATTATCATATTCCCTACTGGCGACAATTTAGATCTATATCAGCAAATGCAAAAACAGCAATACCCAATTGTTTTTTTAGACCGAACAATAAAAGACTTAAAAATCCCATCAATTTTGTTACAAAATGAAAAAGCAGCTGAAATGGCTGTGGATATTTTAGTAGAAAATGGGCATAAACGTATTGCGATGATAACAGCTTCTGTTGTTCATAATATTACACCTCGTTTAGAGCGTATAGAAGGTTATAAGAAAGCGTTGTTAAAAAATGGTTTGAACGTGCGTGATGAATAT
>JAAYHP010000243.1 GCA_012735355.1 Lysinibacillus sp.
ACAATTGTAGGAAGTACTCCCACATAACCACTATTGGATTTATGACCAGTGGCTAAAGCTGTTGCAGCTGGGGCTGAGTCAGTAATAGCCGATTCTGCTGAGTATGTTGTAACAGCACCTGTTAAGATCTCATCCATTGCCAGTCTTTCACCTTTGTACCAACGTGCTAATGTAATAGCATTATTGCTTGTACCGTCCATAACGAGCATAATTACATTTTTAGAATCACCATTTTCTCTAGATGTTTCTGCCGCCTTTACTTGCACTTGTCCAATGGAAGAGATAGTAAAAGCTCCTGCTAAGGCGAATGACAACAACTTTCTCTTCATATTAATTTTTCTAACCTCCTAAATTTAGATTTATAGAAATCTTAGTGAATATTTGTAAAGTCCATTTTTATTTAAAATAAAACATTATTAACGAATTGATAATCTTTTGTAAATCGTGAAGCGTTTAATGATAATTCCTTATTCCGGATAAATAAAAAATGCAACCACGAGTGTGTGATTGCATTTTTAGTTTATTTAATTTGTTGAGCGATTTTTTCAGTGCCTGTGACAAAGATTCAATTACGTTTATAGAGAAATTTCATCATTTCTTCCGGATGATCGGTAAAGAATCCATCCACACCAAGGTTTTGCAATATTTCCGCCTGCTCAGTTTTATTAATTGTATAAACCCTCACTGGCATACCAGCTTGAATTGCCTCTAACACAGGTCTTCGCATCACTGCATAGTATGATACGTGAAGGGCATCTGCTGGAATCGTAGAACAATATGGCACGATATTAAAAATACTATGAGAAAATAACGGCGCAATCTCTATATCCGGATCAAGCTCTGCCATTCGTTTGATCGCTTCATGATCAAAGGAAGAAATAATGACACGGTCCTTTAAACCGAACTTCTCCACTTCTTGCAACACAAGCTCTTCTAACCCGGCATACACAAAAATATTCGACTTCAGCTCGATATTAATTTTATGATCCTTATATTTAAATTCCTCTAATACTTCCGCAAGGGTCGGGATTTTTTCACCGCGAAACTCGTCGCTAAACCAAGAGCCGAAGTCAAACTTGCGTAACTCCTGTAATGTCAAGTCTTTCACGAACCCTTTCCCATTGGACGTACGATTAATTTTTTCATCATGAATAACGACAACTTGCTGATCCTTCGTTAAATGCACATCCAACTCAACACCCGCAATCGGTAGCTTTGCCGCTGCTTTAAAAGCCGCTAACGTATTCTCGGGATACTTCGCAGAATAACCTCTGTGAGCGAAAATTTCCAATCCTATCTCCCTTCGACACTGAACAAATATCCTCTGTAATTCCTTTTCTAATAAATAACGTATGCGGTCTCTTTCGATTCGTACCAAGCTTTTTTAGCCAAAATAGTCATCTTAAATAGATATTAGTCAAACCTATCAAATTATTAGTTAATCAAATAAAATCACTCCGTAATAAAGCAGATATTAGCCAATTTCGAGGACTTATTAGTCTAAATCGAATACTTATTAGTCAAACCTATCAAATTATTAGTTAATCAAATAAAATCACTCCGTAATAAAGCAGATAT
>JAAYHP010000244.1 GCA_012735355.1 Lysinibacillus sp.
CTTCAAAACTCATATTTTTTTCTCGCTGTTTTCTCTCAAAAGCAAGTTGTGCTTGTCTTTCTTCTTCCTTCCTTTTTTCTTCAGCGAGCAATTCTTTTTTCGCTTCTTTTAATTTTGTAAGCAACTCACTATTTAATTGTTCTTGAAGTGTAATGCCCTCTTCCTTTTGATTCGTTACATTTTTAGATGAAACATTTTTCTTTTTCGACATATTTATCACCTGCTTTACATTTTGAGGTGGAAATTCAACTTATCGTTGAACAATTGTTGCGACTCCTTGGCCTCCACCGATACAAAGTGTAGCAAGTCCCAGTTTTACATCCCGCTTTTGCATTTCGTGTAAAAGGGTTACTAAAATTCGCGTTCCACTTGCACCGATTGGATGTCCTAAAGCAATCGCTCCACCGTTAACATTTAGTTTATCATGATTAAATTGAAGTTCGCGATCCACAGCAATCGATTGTGCAGCAAAAGCTTCATTGGCTTCAATTAAATCGATTTGTTCTAGTGAAATATCCGCCTTTTTTAACGCTTTACGAACCGCATCAGCTGGTCCAATTCCCATTATAGCAGGATCTACACCTGCAGAAGCATTCGCAACAATTGTAGCAAGTGGTGTTACTCCAAGTTCTTCCGCTTTTTTCTTCGACATAAGGACAACAGCCGCAGCACCGTCATTTATTCCGGAAGCGTTCCCTGCTGTTACTGTACCATCTTTTTTAAAGGCTGGACGTAAACTAGAAAGCTTTTCAACTGTTGTATTTGGTCGGATGTATTCATCGGTATCAAAAATAATTGGCTCCCCTTTTCGTTGAGGAATTTCTACTGGAACGATTTCATCGTTAAATTTCCCTGCTTCTTGGGCTTGTACCGCACGCAATTGTGAGCGAGCTGCGAACTCATCTTGCTCTTCTCGCGTAATATTATATTGAGCAGCCAAATTTTCTGCTGTTACACCCATGTGATAATCGTTGAAAGCACACCATAATCCGTCATGAATCATAACATCGATAATATTTTGGTGCCCCATTTTAAAACCAGATCGAGCATTTTTTATTAAATAAGGTGCTTGACTCATATTTTCGAAGCCACCAGCAACGACAATATCCGCATCCCCCACTGCAATAGCTTGTGATGCAAGATGAACCGATTTTAACCCCGAACCACAAACTTTATTAATAGTCATTGATGGAACAGTTTCCGGTAATCCTGCTTCAATTGATGCTTGACGTGCTGGATTTTGACCTAATCCTGCTTGCAACACATTCCCCATGATGACTTCATCTACTTGATTATGTTCAATTCCTGCACGATTTAGAGCTTCTTTAATAACAATCGCTCCTAATTTTGTTGCTGGTACATCTTTTAATGTACCTTGAAATGAACCGATTGCTGTTCTTACAGCACTCACAATTACTACTTCTTGTAACATGAACACCTCTCCTTTGGAATCATAATACGTGAATACACGATTTTGCTCCCAATCTTGTTAATATTATAGTAGAAACATTTTAATTTTTTCCCTTACAAAACCGTGCATCTTAATTGTATCAAATTTTATGTAAAATATTGTTTATTTAGGACAAATTTTTCATTAATTTAACACAATTTTGAATAATTTGCTTTTTCAGCTGTATCGATGTATTTTTTAAAAGAAATCTTACGTTATATATATAAAACAAACTACTGCAAATGACTATATCTATATGTTTCATATATGTACATAAAACATATATAGGAGGTGTTACAGTGAACAAGAAAAAAAAGAGAGGAAAAAATTTCTTTTTGTTTTCAACAATCATTACAAGTGTGGCTAGTATATTAACGACAATATTCGGTTTTTCATTAACAAATCGTCTCATGTATATTCAAAAGAAAGATGAAGCGTTCATATTAGATCGGGAATTGAAAGCGAATCGTTTTGATGAACAATGGTACAAAAATTGTAAAAAAGATGAACTTACGATTGATTCACCCAATGGTTACCCTATTAAAGGCGTTTTATTACAACCATGTAGAACGAAAAATACGGTCATTATTTGTCACGGTGTTACGGAAAATAAAATTAATTCAATTAAATATGCAAGAATGTTTGAAAGGCTTGGATTCAACTCCTTCGTATACGATCATAGAAGGCATGGTGAATCTGGTGGTAGAACGACGAGTTATGGATATTACGAAAAGTTTGATTTAGCGACTGTCGTAAAAACAGTTCGTACGATTATTGGGGAAGATGCTAATTTAGGGATTCAAGGTGAGTCGATGGGGGCCTCAACGA
>JAAYHP010000245.1 GCA_012735355.1 Lysinibacillus sp.
ACATTTTACCTGTGTAAAATGCCAACGGCTATTTTTAGTTAGAGGTGGGTTTTGTCCCAACCTCTTTTCATTTTAAGTAAACAAAGCCTTGAGAATTATGAGGCATTTGGCTTGGGAAATTCAAATGCCGCATAGTCCTCACAAACTTTATTTACCCGGTGTCCTAGCTATACTATTGTTTAAGCTATAAGTTAAGTGTACTTTTTTTTTAAAATAGTTTCAATAAAGTAATTAATCTTACAAATATTCGTCACAAATTAGACACTTTTTAAAAATTTTATCAAATAATTATTGACTATTTTGAAATGTAAATTTTTTTAACTATCAAGCTAAATCATTTTTTAATTGTTCTTCGCTGCGGTCCCACATTTCCTTGTTATGCTTTTGCAGGAACTCGGCTAACACTTTTTTCGAATCTGCATCCATATGGTCAACAATAATTTTTCTCTTTAAAGATTTATCCATTTTATTGACATGGTCTGCTAAAATTTTATAACCTCGTCGCGTTTCATGGTTGACAACCATTTCACAGGCAGTCACTCCCGCATAATAAGGGCCATCTTCTTTAAAGTCCACCGTTACCCAAACGAGCCAATAAGGTTTTCCTCCTGCTGAATCTTCACGGTTTGTCGTAAATTTAATGCGACGTTCAATCTCACTTTTCGCATGCATCGCTCCTATATCAATGAAAGCATGTTTTTCTTCTATATCGATAAAAACAGGCGTTACATTCTCTAATGATATTGAGCCGATACCAAAACCTTTATGCCCATCTGTTGGATCATTTTTAATAATAGTAAAGCCCATTTTTTGTTTTGGTTTTTCATTTGTCATATTGTCATCCCCTCCACTAAAGCCTATTATAATAATTATACTGTAAAATTATCCACTAGGAGGTTACGCCATGCCAGTAGTTACGATTAAAATGCTCGAAGGTCGTACAGACGATCAAAAGAAAGCTATGGTTGAAAAAGTGACGGAAGCCCTCGTAGAAACGATTAACGCAAAGCCTGAGGCGGTAACGATTGTTATTGAGGAAATGTCTAAAAATCACTTTGCGACAGGCGGCGTTCGCGCTTCTGATAAATAATGAATAAGCAAACTGAAACATCATTTTTCACTAGTGGAAAAATGATGTTTTTTTATGTGTATATACTTGACGGTCTATTTTACGTTAAGCAGTTTCTCTAGCTGCTCCCTTACGCTAAAGTTTACATTCGAATCTGTAAGTATTTCCTTTGGATAATATACTTTATGGTCTTTTTTCATGCGCCCTGCTATGGCATCGACAATAAAGGATTCTTGAGACAGTTCTCTTATATCCCCGTTCGGCATCTCTAAAAAGATGGGCAATCGATTAGACTCCACATCCGGCTCATATAAATCATAAGGTAAATCCGAAGTACAATCGTGATAAAGATAGTAATCTGTATCGACACCCGCTTCTTGTAATAGCGCTTTTAATTCATGAAAACGCTCCGGCTCTTCTTCCGGGTTTAAATCGATATATTGAATCAGTTTCCGATTGACAAATCGACTGCTTAAATCTTTTAAGATCGGGTCCTTTTCTTTCATCCACAATTTAAAATAAGTGACTAACAAATATTCATCTAATTCAATATAATCTTCTACAGAAATATTATTGTCGAAGAAAGTTTTAAAGTGTACTGGTTCTACGATAAATTGATAACCTTCTTCATATAAATATTTCGTTCTTTTTAATATATTATTTAACAATACTTCTGCACTGCGAGATACGGGGTGAAAATATACTTGCAAATACATTTGATAACGGGACATGATGTAATCTTCTACCGCATGCATCCCACTTGCTTTAATAACAACTTTTCCCTTTCGAGGACGCATCACTCGAAGTATTCTTTCCATATCAAAATGGCCATAGCTTACCCCGGTGTAATAAGCATCTCTTTGCAAGTAATCCATACGATCCGCATCAATTTGACTCGAAATCAAACTTACAACGATTTGATTTTCGTAAGTTTTTTCTATCACTTGCGCCACTTTTTCAGGAAAATCAACGGCTACGCGCCTCAGTACAGCATTTACCTCCGTATCCCCTAATAAAATTTGTCTCGTAAAATATTCATGATCCGTTTTAAATACAGTTTCAAAGGCATGAGAAAAAGGACCATGACCTAAATCGTGAAGAAGGGCAGCACATAATACGAGGAGCCTTTCATCGTCATTCCAATCGGGACGACCATGAAAAACGTCATCAATAATGCGACGCACTACTTCATATACGCCTAAAGAATGATTAAAACGGCTATGTTCTGCGCCATGGAATACTAAGTATGTCGTTCCAAGTTGACGAATTCTACGCAATCGTTGAAATTCTTTCGTTCCAATTAAAACCCAAATCACTTGATCTCGGACGTGAACATAACGGTGCACGGGATCTTTAAATACTTTTTCTTCTGGTAGCTTTGCATTAGCATAATCTATCATTTTATTGCACCTCGTCCTTTTCAATTCTTTCTTTCTATTATATGAGAGTTCAAGCATAATTACACCCATTACGTATTCATTTTATGTTTAGTATTTGTAAATGAATACAAAATATAAATAAAGCTACTTTCTATTGACCAAGAAAGTAGCTTTTAATTAATCCATTTTTAGTTTTGCTTTTACTTTTTCCATTAACTCTTCTTCGGTTAATGCATTGACCGGTCTACCGTTTACAAAAGTAAAGGTTTTTTTACGACCTGGTCCACAGTATGAATGGCAGCCTATTACAATCGTTGCATCTGGATCGAGCTTTTTTAATTTAGGAATTAACGTTTTTAAATTAACGGCTTGACATTCATCGCAAACTTTAAATTCGTTTGCCAATTTGTCAACAACCCTTTCTATATACAAATTCGAATCTATTGGAATCATTTTTTTACTAAATGCTATTTTAGACTATTATTCCACTTCCATTCAAGTAAAAAGAAAATTATCCGTCAAAGGACTGAAAAAATAGTTGAAAGGAAAACCTATTTTTTAATTCATATAAAAATTTTTTGAGAAAGTGAATAAATTTGGTACTTGTTGGCCAGTATAAGTTTTGACAATAGTAAAACTACTACATTAAGAGGAGGTTTAACGATGGTTAAAGTAAGACAAGATGCTTGGTTAAAAGAAAATGATGAACTATTAGCTGAAGCAGTTTTAAGACATGTGAAAGAAGGTAGTACTCAATTAAATGCTTTTGAGGAAGCGGGTGACAAGCTCAACCGAACAGCAGCGGCATGCGGATTTCGCTGGAATGCAGTAGTACGTAAGCAATATGAAAAGGAACTAGCAGAAGCAAAAAGAGAAAGAAAAGAACGCATGAAACTACTAGGAATGAATGGTAGACGTCGTTCTCCTGGAGTTTATCTACTTCCAAATAATGATGGAGAAGAATCGAAAGCTATTTCCCTATCTTCTCTGAATCTAGACATTGTGATTGCTTATTTACTACGCTTACAATCTCAAACTGGTAATGACAATGAAGCTATGAAATGGAGACAAATTGCGAACTCTGCTACGGAAAAAATAAAAGAGCTAGAAAAAGAAATTGAAAAACTAGAAAAAGAAAATAAACAAATCCGCGAAGATTATGAGCAATTCGTACAAATTATGAACCGCGCTCGAAGACTTGTTACTTTAGAGGATGAAGAGCCGCGCATTGCACCAGTATTTAAAATGGAGAAAAACGGAAATTTAGTAGCAGAATTTAGCCATACAAATTCTAGTAAAGAAAACGTAGATGTGCCGAACTAATGCACATCTACGCATTTTTATTAAGCAATTTTTCATTGCGTTCGAATACTCTTTTTAAATAAAAAGAATAGTATTCTAATTCATCTTCCATCAAAGGCTGATACATTACTTCTTCCGAAAGAGAATGCAAAGTTTGTTGCACTCGAATAACCGCATCTTGAACGGTTAACGGTTTATTTAATAATTCACTTAAACTTGCCATGACTTCTGGCTGAATAACCGGGTATTGAAACTTTGTCAATTCTCCTTTTAAGCTCGTTTCATACATTTTTTTAATGAGTTCTGCTCTAGCACTACCGCTACCTTCAATACATAAATATATTTGTACGGCGACCCCATCTCTAAGTCTCCGTTGAGAAATTCCTGCGAATTTTTTCCCGTCAATGCTTAGATCGTATGAACCTGGGCAGTAGGATCCGATAATTTCATAAGCTTTAATTTCATCACCACATTCAGGAAATAGCAGTTTAATAAATTGCAACATCGCTTCGTAGCCACTATTAATGCTAATGGAGCCAGGAGCTTCTGATAACACGATCGATATGTTTAAAATTCCGCTATCAAGGACAACAGCTAATCCCCCTGAATTCCGAACGATAGCATTATAGCCTGCTTGTTGTAGTGCTATTATTCCATCTTGTATGTATGGCATCCGATGATCTTGAATACCGAGGACTACGTAAGGATGATGAACCCATGTATGCACAACGGCTGGAGACATTCCTTGCCCAATTAAATGGCATAAAGTATCGTCCATAGCAAAGGATTCTAATGGTGAGCGATATTGAGCCATCGATTGATCGAAATAACGCCAAGTCTTTTGCTGTAACAGTTGCATTTTTTATACTCCTTAATGAGGCTAAAAAGCCCGAATTCTCTAATTTCAAGCATACACAAAAGTAATTGTGAATAAAAGTAGACGACGCAAGAAAGATTCATGAAATATTTACAGCCTAAATTAGAGGAATATATTAAAATATATGCTAAGATAATTGTGAATGATTATCAATTAGAAGGAGTGTTTTGAAAAATGAACGAAGCAGCAATCACTTTAGACGGCTGGTACTGTTTACATGACTTCCGCGCAATCGACTGGGCATCTTGGAAATTAATTTCGGCTGAAGAACGCAGTGCCGCATTAGAAGAATTTTATCAGTATCTTGATAAATTGGAGCAAGTTCACGAAGCAAAAACAGGTTCCCATGCATTTTACACTACGATTGGTCAAAAAGCAGATTTCATGTTAATGATTCTTCGTGAAACTCCAGAGGAAATTCAAGAGTTAGAAACTGAATTTAATAAATTAAAAATTGCTGATTTTACTATTCCAACATATACGTATTTTTCAGTAGTTGAACTTTCAAACTACTTAGCTGGCGATTCCAACGAAGATCCATACCAAAATCCACATGTTCGCGCTCGACTTTACCCAGAATTACCTCGAGCAAAATATGTATGTTTCTATCCAATGGATAAGCGTCGCCAAGGCAATGACAACTGGTTTATGTTACCGATGGAAGAACGCCGTAAATTAATGCACTCTCACGGTATGATTGGACGTCAATATGCTGGTAAAGTGAAACAAATTATTACAGGTTCTACAGGTTTAGATGACCATGAATGGGGCGTTACATTATTCTCTGATGACATGCTTCAATTCAAAAAAATTGTATACGAAATGCGCTTTGATGAAGCATCTGCTCGTTACGGAGAATTTGGTGAGTTCCTTGTAGGAAACTTATTAGATAAAGAAAAGTTTGCAAAATTTGTTGAAGTGAAGTAAAAAAATGCGAGACGAAGAACTGACGATTCGTCTCGCTTATTCATTTTCATCGGGAGTTTTAATAATCATAATAATAAGTTGTATCAATGACCCGATGAAAAGAATTAAAATAAATAAATACCAATGCAGCGGTTGATGAAAAAAACTTGCTACAAGAAAGGCCACAATCGCACTAACAATAATCCCAATCCATACACCGAATTGCACAATACCAACCCCTACAATAAAATTTTTCTAGCTTTCGTCTCCCCTCTATTTTTTATTCTATATTTCCCCAATTTGTCACCATCTAACATCTCTACTCATATTTTATTCAATAGTGTTGTCTGTCGAAACCTGTCATTGGATTCATTCCTATTTTATTGAAATGCAGCATGTTTTATACAAACATTCCTTACAAAATCCTTTTCTTTTCTAACGATAAAACATTTTTTGCAATTTTTATTCTGATTTATGATAGCTTGCATACATTATGTTGAGGAGGTATGTAAAATCGCCGTAATAGCTGCCAATGAAGCTCAAGTTGCCTTGCTAGCTCGATTGATGCGAGCGGAAGCGGAAGGTGACGGAAACCTCGGAATGTTGTTAGTAGGAAATGTCGGTGTGAATCGGGTGCGGGCAGCATGCCTTGACTTCAATGATATTCGTTCCATTGAAGATATGGTTTACCAAAGTCCTGGGGGATTTGAAGCGGTTCAAAAAAGTTATTTTTATCAACGAGCACGTCCTCAAGACATTGCGTTAGCACGGAGAGTCATTAACGGGGAGCGGTTCGTGCCTGGCGATAGAGCTCTTTGGCTTTTCATGCCTTCGGGAAATTGTCCTGCCCAGTGGTATGGACAATGGAATACTGGTAGATTTAAATCCCACTGTTTCTTCGCACCTGCTGAAGGTGTTTGTCCTGGTATCTAAACTTTTATTAAAGAAAGGATGTAATGATTGACTTATTATTATTGGGGACCTGGAGCTTCTGGGAATCAGTTTTATCCATCACAGCCATTTTTCGGTCAAGGTGTAGGGCAAGGACAGGGGCAAATGCAAATGCCTCCTAGTGTATCAAGTGGAAATGTCATGACGCCAACAGGAACAGTTTTACCTACTACAGGACGTCAACGAGAAGAGTCGTATATCGAGAATATTTTACGTGAAAATATTGGTGTTAATGGTACATTTTATTTTACATTCCCGAGTGCAGAAACTTCTGGCGAACGAGGAAATACAGTGAGAGTTCGTGGGCAAGTAATGGAAGCAGGAAGAGATCATGCGGTGATTCGTGAGGAAAATACAAATCATGTGTATTTATTCCCGATGATTTATTTTGATTATGCAAGATTTGAAGAAGGTTTCAGATATATTAATACACAACCACGCCCGCAGAGATAATTTTCTGTTTATACTTATAAACGAGGTTGGGACAAAAGTAAAAACTCATCATTTTCTCTTAAAAGAAAATGATGAGTTTTTGATATTAAACTGAAAATTGATTTCCGTTCCGGGGACGCTTTCCACGGGCCCGACTCGAGCCTCCTCG
>JAAYHP010000246.1 GCA_012735355.1 Lysinibacillus sp.
AGTTCTTCTTGCAATTGAACTAAGTTTAAAATATTATTACTTACTTGAATTTTGGACATAATATACCCCCTTGTATTAGACAAATTCATTTTAATTTTAAATATAGCAATAAAAATTAGTTTATTTAGATTAAAATAATAAATAGCGGAAAAAATGTATTAAACATGTTAATTCCCTTCATTTTTAACAATTTTCGGAATATGGGGGTAAATTACATATTTATTCATTTTTATAGTAGTTGATAAAGATGCAACTTTCATTTAATTTAATCAAAAATTTTATAATTAGATTATATTTAATGTTTTTTTAAAAAAACTTTTTATTGTTGCACACGAATAATGGGAACGTCTTTTAACACCGTATTGATGACCCAGCTAGCACAAATAAGACCACATACAGATGGTACATATGCATTGGATGAAGGTGGCATCTTCGCTTTTCGTATTTTAGCATCTGGATTCCCTACATTTTCAACGACATCAGGTCTAACAACGATTGGCGATTCGTCAGAAAACACAACAGTAACACCTTTTTTAATGCCTTCTTTTCTCAATTTTGTACGGATGACTTTAGCCATTGGATCTGTATGGGTTTTTGAAATATCCGCAATTTTAAATCTAGTTGGGTCCATTTTATTTGCTGCACCCATGCTGGAAATAATGGGAATATTTCGTTTCAAACACTCTTTCATCAAATGAATTTTGTACATAATTGTATCAGAAGCATCGATTACATAATCAATTCCATATTCAAAAAACTTTTCATATGTGTCTTCAGTGTAAAACATTTGCAAATCAATGACTTCACATTCCGGATTAATATCAGCGATTCTTTCTTTCATGACTTCCGTTTTAGATCTACCAACTGTAGATAAATATGCAACTAATTGACGATTTATATTTGTAATATCTACTACATCTTTATCGACTAAAATAATTCGACCAATTCCGCTTCTAGCGCAAGCTTCTGCAGCAAAGGAACCAACGCCTCCTACTCCTAAAATAGCGACAGTCGTATTTTTTAATTTTTCTAATCCTTCTTTTCCAATTGCTAGTTCATTTCTAGAAAATTGATGTAACATAACTTCCTGCCTCTCATTCTAATTTTTCTAATCGGGATTATAACATATGTACTGCACATTAGGATATGTTATTTTCAAATTCCTATATATGAAAAATATTCAACTATAATATAAAAAATATAATAAAAAAACTCCCCCAATAAATGGGGGAGTTAGAACAGGACGAATCCCGAAGATGCCGCAGTGCTCAATTAACGATCGTTTTGAACCCGCTAACTCGCAGGTGGGTGCCCTCACTGACTCTTTAAACGTCCCCCAATCTTCGTTCCTACGGGGCATGTTTGCCAAGTCAAAATTTGAGCTCCCTTTTTATTGGTGTTCGGTCAAAACTGTTAGTTTGTAGCATTCACAAACACTTCAGGATTCGTATTGATATTATCATAACATTCTTACAATTATTTTTCAATTCAAAACAATGAAAAATGTCATAATTTTGTTTAATTTGTTCAAAATTTGATGTTCAACGATCACATATTATACAAATTTACCCGAGGTTGGGACAAAAGTAAAAACTCATCATTTTCTCTTAAAAGAAAATGATGAGTTTTTGATATTAAACTGAAAATTGATTTCCGTTCCGGGGACGCTTTCCACGGGCCCGACTCGAGCCTCCTCG
>JAAYHP010000033.1 GCA_012735355.1 Lysinibacillus sp.
GATGAGTTTTTACTTTTGTCCCAGCCTCTTTTTACTTTTGTCCCAACCGCTTTTTTACATTATTCTTCTGAAGTTGTAGCTTCTTCAGTGCCTACGATTTGTGAAAATGCGTTTTTCAAGTCAGCGTCTTTTACTTCGATGTCAGCTTCTTTTAATAGCTCAGTAATTTTTACTGCGAAACCGCCTTTATTTTGGATGATTTGTTGGCGAATTTCATCCTTTTTCTCTTCTAATGTACCATAATTTTCTACTTCTCGTTTGTCTAAAAGTTCAATAATATGGTATCCGAAATCTGTTTCAACAGGTTCGCTAATTTCATTAACTTCTAATTCATAAGCAGCATCGTTAAATTCAGTTACCATCGTTCCAACGGAAAACCAGCCAAGATCGCCACCTTGTTCAGCATTGCTAGTGTCTTTAGAATATTCTTTTGCAAGTGCTACAAAGTCTTCACCTTTATTTAAACGATTTAACACTTCTTTCGCAGTTGCTTCATCTTCTACTAAAATGTGGCGAGCATGTAATTCATATTTTCCTTGGTTGTAATATTTTTCAATTTCTTCATCTGTTACTAAATCGTTTTCTGCTTTTTCATATAATAAGGAGAAACGTACATTTTCTTTTAATTGACTTTCTGTTAAACCTTGTGCAGCAATAAAGTCTTCAAAAGAGTCTCCAAATTGTTCTTTATAACTATTGAAACGTTCGTTTACTTCTTCTTCAGTGACTTCATATGTGTTTTCAAGTACTTGTCCTATCACAACTTCTACTAATAAATCGTTACCTGCAATTGTTTTAATTTCGTTATAAAATTCTTCTTTTGTAATGTCTCCATATTTTGTTGATACTACTACTTCATCGTTTGAACTGCATGCTGATAATGCAAATACAGAAGAAGCAAGCGCAATTGCTAAAATTGTTTTTTTCATATGATTACTTTCTCTCCCTACTTCTATTAAAAAATTCCATTGTAACTATAACATAAACGTTACAAAAACAAAATGGTTGCACTGATATGTTTGCCTAAGTAGCCCAGCACCTCTCGCATAAAATAGGCATTAGAAAGGAGGTGTCGTTATGGGTCATAGTTATGGTGGTGGATATGGAGGCAACTCCTGGTTTGCTTTACTTGTAGTGTTGTTCATATTATTAATTATCGTTGGTGCAGCTTTCATGCACTGATTTGAATGGAGCTAAAGGAAAGCCTTTAGCTCTTTTTATGTTCACTAACGAATTTCCTCTCGTTAGAATTTTATCGCAAAATATACTTCTACATAAAAGGAAATTAATAATATAGTGATTAAAATGTTGATCGTACTAAAAATTTTCGCTTGCTTTTCTTCAGGAATTTCTTTTTGCATGCAAAGTGCATAAGTCATTCGATTTATTTGGAATAAATAAATTACTGAGAATAGCACTACAATCAAAAGTAGCAAGTCTATTCCTCCCCTCTATCACTTCATTTAAGGATAACAAAAAGTGGTATCTTCCTACAAGTAAGTACACTACGTTATTTGTTGAGTTTTTATGAAATACTTGGAGGAATTAAAATTTCATAACCTTTTGGAGTTTCTTCAATAACAGCATTTTTTGGTGCTTTCACTAAGCTTTTAAAAAATAATAAATCCACTAAACATATACCACAATGATATCCGAGCAATAGACATGTCTACTCTCAATAGTAGGGAAGGGCAATTGCTAATAGTATTAATATAGTATTTACAAAAATAAAAGGAAATATTAGTACAAAACTAAATCTATTTTTCGGTATCATTTTTTTGATTCGTAATTGAACGATTGGGATACATTTATATTCAAGGCGCCATTTTAGTTGCACTGATTTTCGATAAGAGAACAGTGAATAGTAATGGGCAATTTTATGCAATGGATATAGTAAAAGAAAAATGAGAATAAAAAGAGAAAAATATCGATCCTCATAAATAAATGGACGATTTGCACCAATGAAAACAAAGGAAAGTGAAAATACAAGAACAAAAATGATTATGGAAAGCAACAAAAGACGTGTTCTTCGATATTCCCTTTTTATGTTAATCGTCTTCCAACAATGCATAAAATAACTCCTCTAAAAAGTTCATAAAGAGATTGTAAAACAAAAAGCTTGATTATGCTAATACTTTTCATTTGAAAAGCAAAAGAAAAAAGAGTGTAACTTATATACACTCCCCTTTTCACAAATAACATCCCCAATTTAAATTTTTGTTTTATCTTTTAATAACTAATTCATTGTCTTTAATGATGACTTCCGTTTCATTTTTTTCTTCGATCGAATCTTTAAAATTACTAAAAGATTTTTCAAAGATTTCAATAAAATCGTCACCATAAATATTGCGAATAATTGCCATGACATCTAAAAATTCCGGGAATCTACCATATAATTCTTTTAATGATAGCGACCCTTCTAAAATAGAATGCTCAGTATCTAAGTAATGATCATACATACGAATGACTAGCTCTTCTCCCTCAGGTGTAAGCTCTACATACGTATTTCGCTTATCATCATCTCGTTTTGAGAACTTTAGAAGTCCCCGTTCTTCTAACTTTTTTGAAAAGTTGAAGGCAGTAGAAACATGCATAACTCCAAATCTAGCAACATCTGAAATAGAAGCACCTTGTAAATGATAAGCAATCCATAAAATATGGTGCTCATTAATGTTTAAGTTAAAAGGCTTAATCCATTGTTGCCAGTCTTTTTCTACCGCTTTCCATAAAGCTTTAGATAATTGAGCAATTCTTTGGCTATAAACCATCGCCTCTTTTAATGTATAGGATTCTGCAGACAAAGTGTTTCACCTTCTTTTCATAAGATTTTAAAATATTATAGCAATAAAAGAAAAAAGTTTAAAGTTAGAAAAATTAAATAATTGAATTGTGATTAATAAATATTATTTTTTAATAAAAAACAGCAC
>JAAYHP010000247.1 GCA_012735355.1 Lysinibacillus sp.
GAGGAGGCTCGAGTCGGGCCCGTGGAAAGCGTCCCCGGAACGGAAATCAATTTTCAGTTTAATATCAAAAACTCATCATTTTCTTTTAAGAGAAAATGATGAGTTTTTACTTTTGTCCCAACCTCAGTTGACAATATAATTCCATTTATGTAAATAACCACTATAATTGGAATAAGGGAGGATATTAATATGACTAAAAGTAAATATGACCAAGGAATTGAGAAAATAAAAGAATTAGTACAAGGAACTGAAGAAGATCCAACAGGTTTCATGGATATTGGTGACGGATTTAAAGATATTGCTCCTGATTTAGAGAGATACGTTGTTGAATTTGCTTTTGGTGATATTTATTCCCGTCCTGGATTAGATAACAAACAAAAAGTAATGACGACGATTACAGCCCTCGTTGCTCAAGGAAAGCCACAAATTGAAATGCATATTAAAACCGGTCTTAGCGTTGGATTAACACCAGAAGAAATTGTAGGTTGTATCGTTCACCTTATCCCGTATACTGGTTTCCCAAGTGTTCTAAATGCGTTAAAAGTTGCTCAAAAAGTATTTGCAGAACAAGGGATTACAGTGAAAACTTTCAATGAGTAAATAAAATAGATGAAAAAACAGTCAGGTGAATTTATCTGGCTGTTTTTTTAAAACATTTATCTGGAAAATTGATTGCGATAGTAGTAAATTACTTTTTCCCTGACGGATTGCCATTTATTGATGAAATAATACAAGTGATAGGTATTATTAAACATTTTAAAAATGAACAGGAAACGTGGAACATTTTTTGGAGTTTTGTTCTGAGGAAGAAACTTTACTTTTTACTGTAAAAACACGCACTGAAGCTGAGAAGAAATTTGAGCAATTTGTTGAGGAGGTAATTCTGAAACGGAAGAAGGATTAAACTAATCCATCTTCAATTAAGGAAACCCAATTTATTAGGGTATCCTTAATTTTTATCCAAAATCAACATTAGAGATTAACAGAGCCTATTAATTAAAGTGAGATGCTACTAAAACGAAGGGGGTAAAGAATTTGAAGAAAATATTGCTCATTACGTTAGGTGGTACCATTTCAGCACAGGGAGATCATAGATTAGATTTGAAGGATTATACATCCGGCTTACTTCAAGGGAATTATTACTTAGAAGATATACCTGAGTTAAAAGAAATAGCTCTGATAGAGAATCGATTCAAAAAGTTTTTCATCAGTATTAAATAGATTTACATCAAAGCCATTTGCTTCCTATTAGCAAAGTCTTTTACGCCCTAATGTAAATAATAACTGGAATATTTTCACTAAAAAAGGATGTCCCGAAATGGAAGACATCCTTTTTATATTTATTTTATTTTGTAAAATTATCGAAGTACCCTTGAATGTAGATAATTGGTGTACCTTTATCCCCGCTACCTGAAGTTAAATCAGATAACGATCCAATTAAATCCGTTAATCTACGAGGAGTAGTCCCTTGTGATTCCATTGCACCGACTAAATCTTCCTCTTTATTTTCGATAAATTCTGCAATAGCTTGTTTTAACTCGTCTCCGCGAAGGTGAGAGAAGTTGTTATCTGCTAAATATTTCAGTTTTACTTCATTTGGTGTACCTTCAAGTCCTTTTGTATAGCCAGGAGATACAACTGGATCTGCAAGCTCCCAAATCTTCCCTACTGGATCTTTAAAGGCACCGTCGCCATAAACCATTACTTCTACTGTCTTGCCCGTTAGTTCTTTTAATTTTGCTTGAATCCCTTCAACGATTGGCTGACAGTTATTTGGGAATAGTTTTACGCTATCTTCCGTTGCTTTATTTGACCCAAGAAGACCGTATTCTTCATTGAAACCACTGCCATTCACTGGCTTAGTTAAAATATCATCAAGCCCATATAACGTTTCTACACCATGGTTTTGTAAAATTCTTTTCGTTCTGAAACGAGAATGAATATCGCAAGTTAATACATGCTTCGTATAATCTAAAATTGTTTTTGGGTTGTTTGAGAATATAACTTCACATTCTACCCCTTCAGCTTCTACAAGAGATTTGTAATATTCGATGTAGTCAACCCCTGTAAATGGATGTGGAACATTACCGAAGTGCTTACGGAACTCACCTTCAGATAAAACATCTGTCCAAGGATTAATTCCTATTGCATCTAATTCATCGATGTTTACAAGGTGATTTCCTACTTCATCAGAAGGATAGCTTAACATTAATACGATACGTTTAGCCCCTCTTGCAATCCCTTGTAAACAAATTGAAAATCGATTACGGCTCAAAATTGGGAAAACAACACCAATTGTATTGTCACCAAATTTTTCTTTTACGTCTGTTGCGATATCATCAATCGTTGCATAGTTCCCTTGTGCCCGAGCAACGACGGATTCAGTGATTGCTACAATATCACGATCTCTAATAGTAAATCCTTCAATGTTTGCGGCATTTAATACCGTATCTACTACGATTTGTTCAATGTTATCTCCATTGTTAATGATCGGACTGCGAAGCCCACGAACTACTGTACCAACAGCTCTTGTCAATTTAATCTCTCCTCTAAGTGAGTATAATTTATGTAAAATTATTTACTCATGTACATATATTTATAAGTTTACTATACCCTTATAATATGATATAAGTAAAATTAATATTTATAATATGTGATATAAGGGTGGCTTATATGATTGGGAACTTAGATTTATATCGAATATTTAATGTTGTTAGTGGCAATAAAAGTTTCTCTAAAGCGGCTCAAGAATTGTACATGACCCAATCTGCGGTCAGCCAAGCCATCATGAAACTTGAAAATGAGTTGGGAGTACAGCTTTTTCACCGAACATCTAAAGGAATAGTATTAACGAATGAAGGAAAATTATTAAATGAATATATAAATTCTGCTTTAGGAATGATTAATGCAGGAGAAGAAAAAATTTTGGAAATTAATAAATTAAATACGGGACAATTACGTATAGCTGTTGGCGATACGATTTCACGCTATTTTTTGTTGCCTTATTTGGAAGACTTCCACGCAAGGTACCCTGGAATAAGGCTAAATATTCTCAATGGAACTACATCGGAAATTTGCGATTATATTAAATCAGGAAAGGCGGATGTGGGAATATGTAACTTGCCAATTAACGACGAAAATCTTGAAATCATTCCTTGCATGGAAGTTAGTGATATTTTTGTGTGCGGAGATAAATTTAAAAGAATTACGGAAAAGCCGATTAGTTTCGAATATTTAATGAAAATGCCGCTTATTTTCTTAGAGAGAAAATCAAACTCAAGAAAATTTGTGGAAAACTTCTTTAAGAAGAAGGGTTTTCAACTTTCTCCGGCCTTTGAGTTAGGATCCCACGATTTAGTAGTTGAATTTGCAAAAATCAATTTAGGTATTTCTTGTGTCGTAAAAGAGTTTGTAAATAATTATTTAGAAAGAGGAGAGTTGTACGAGCTAAAGCTTGAAGAAGAGATTCCAAAAAGAAGCATTGGCATATGTCACTTAAAAAATGTTCCGTTATCTCGTGCAGCAGGGAAGTTTGTAGAAAAGATACATAAAATTTGATGGAGTAATCAAATGCTTTTATATAAATTTCCCACTTTTATGTGTATGAATTCCTCCTTTTATACAAAAGATAAAAATGTCATTCAAATATGACTAGTTGCTATAACGAAATGTTTAGAAAAAATAAAAGGAGGAATTTTTATGAGAACCCTTCAAAGAATTGCTTTAGCATTAACAATCATTGGAGCTATTAATTGGGGGTTAATTGGGTTCTTTAACTTTGATTTAGTAGCGACTTTATTTGGTGGTCAAGAAGAATTTTTATCAAGAGTTATATATAGCTTAGTAGGGCTTAGCGGATTAATTTGTTTAACATTATTATTTAAGCAATGGGAAGATGCGGATAGTCATGAAGGGGCTAGTTTTAGAGGCAACAATATGAATTATAGGACGGAGTTTGGGGAAGAGACAGATTTATCTTCATTAAAACAGTCTAAAAAGGATGAGGAGGAAAAAAGCTAATCCCCATATTAAAATAAATGCAAAGGAAAAGACGGGGCAATCCGCTAACAGCCCCGTCTTTCAATTGCTTGACATCGCTCTTTCAAAAATGTCTTTCTTAATGATTAAATAGTTCTTGATTTCAAAGTTTAAATAAAAAAGGTTTGCTCGAATTTCAAATTCTTCTCTAGTTTTTGGCAATGCCATTTCACGAATGGAATCCTCGTACTCTTCTAATTGTTTTAATGCAATGGATGTATCTCCTGAATCAACATGTTGGCTAATGTTATGGAAAATATTCGCAAGCATTCCCCGTTGCTTTACATTTAACTTCGATGAAGCAACAATCTTTATAATAGTAGCCATCTGCTTTAAAATTTCCAATTGATTTTCTCGCATTTCAAGATAATAATAATCTTTATTTTCTTTTCTTAAAAGATGATTTTCCACATCTTGAATAACAACGTTTTTCGCTTGATTGATTGTACTTTCTACTTCCATTAATTCTTTCCCGTCCCAAATCCGCTCACTATTTTTAAGCAAACTTGAGAATTCGTAAAGAATGATGCGAAACTTATCTTCAATTTCTGCCCTATATTTTTTTATTTCGTTTTTAAAGCTTGGCATAATGCTGTTTACAAGAAACGCTATTCCCATACCGATGAAAATAATATAAAGCTCATTCAAGATATTTTCTATACTAACTTCTTTAAATGTATAAATATGTGTAACGATTACAATGCTTGTGATAAACCCTTCTTGAAGGCGAGTTTTCACTAATATAGGAACGAACAACAAAATAAATATAGTTAACACGATAGGATGATACCCTATTAGTTCAAAACAAAGCGAACCAAGCATTAAAGATAAAAGGGATGCGAAAAACTTTTTTTGGATGGAATGCAATGTTTTTTTCTTTGTCTTTTCGATGCACATTATAACAATGATTGCAGCAAATGAACCGAATTCTAAGTTGAGTAAGCTTGCAATCCAAATTGCGAGTCCCGCACCTATTGCGGTTTTAATTGTCCGATATCCCATTCCAACCATAAGTACCATCCTGCTGTTCTTAATATTAATAGTAGTTATATTATTCTAACATATCAAAAAGAAGGATACATAATAAATATAAATGACTAAATAGATTGTTTGGATGAAACAACTATATTCAGAGAACGGTTACCATTCTTTAGGCTCGTAGTTTAAATCTCTAAATAATTGAGCCTTTTCTTTCTTCGTTAAATCTCTCCATTGTCCTGGTGGGAGATTTCCTAAATGAATATTCATGATTCGTATTCGTTGTAATCGCAAAACTTCATACCCTAATGCAGAGCACATGCGACGAATTTGGCGGTTTAGTCCTTGGGTCAAAATGATATTAAATTCGTATTTTGATAATTGCTCCACTTTACAAGGCAGGGTTTTTGTCCCTAAAATTTTCACACCCTCCGACATCTTTTTCAAAAATTCTGGAGTGATAGGCTTGTCTACTGTAACGATATATTCCTTTTCATGTTTATTTTCAGAACGTAAAATTTCGTTTACGATATCGCCATCGTTCGTAAGAAGTATTAACCCCTCTGAATCTTTATCTAATCGTCCAATATGGAATATTCTTAAAGGGTGATTCACTAAATCAATAATATTCCCCTTTACTCCTTTTTCCGTTGTACACGTAATGCCTACAGGTTTATTTAAAGCGATATAGACATTATTCCTAGCGACATAAATTTGATTTCCATCAACTCGAACATCATCTCCAGGTTGCACTTGGTCACCAATTTTTGCCCGTCTACCATTAATCTTAACTCTTCCTTCAGCAATTAATTTATCTGCTACTCGTCTAGATGCTTTTCCTGATTCACTTATAAATTTATTAATTCGCATGTTTACACACCTTTAATTAGAAAATCATTTTGTTAAATAGGTAATAACTATACTCTATATTTGGACTGAATCGCAAATTCTTATTCAAATATATCGATTTAAGTTATTTTGAATCGTATGAATGCTAATCATGCGAAAGGTTTGATAAGAATTTAAGATTTTATTCTTATATGACACAGTTCTGTAACTTACTTTATTACAAAAATGATATATAATAGGTTCATCATTCTTCGTAAATAAGCAAAAAGCAACCTAAAAAACAGAATAAAATTATAAAAAATATTAAATATAAACGTATATTTTGCATATAAATAATTTTATTGTTCGTGGTTTGGGTTAACGGAAAGAAGAGTTGTTGTTATATGAATAAAATGAATAATAAATGGATACGCGCTGTACTGCCAGCATTACTTATTCACTGTAGCATTGGAACGGTATATTGTTGGTCATTGTTCAAGGCAGATATCGCTAACTACATAGGAAAAACTGTTGGTGAAGTGGAGTGGGCATTTAGCTTAGCGATTTTTTTCCTTGGGATGTCTGCGGCATTTGGTGGAAGGTTTGTTGAAAAAGACATTCATAAGTCGTCGTTGCTTGCTGCATTATTTTTTGTCGTTGGTATGGCAGGGACAGGATTCTTTATTTATCAAAAATCATTGATTGGAATTTATATATCCTATGGAATTGTCATGGGAATTGGACTAGGTATAGGCTATTTAACGCCGGTAAAAACATTAATGCTGTGGTTTGATAAGCATCGGGGGTTAGCTACAGGACTTGCAGTTGCAGGGTTTGGCTTAGCGAAAGTAATAGCTAGTCCTTTCATGGAATCACTGCTTGGAGAAAGAAATAGTGAAGGGATTTTACTAAATCCGACAAATATATATACGATGTTTTATATTTTAGCCGGTATATATTTAGTGATGATGTTTAGTGGACATTTACTTTTAAAGAAACCAGCTGGTTATGAGGTAGAGAGCGTCGAGGTTCAACGATTTAGTTATAGAAAAGTGTTGAAAAATAAAACCTTTATCGGTATTTGGTTGATGTTCTATATTAACATTACATGTGGATTAGCCTTAATCTCCCAAGAGAAAGGGATGTTAATGTACATTGGATTTGGGGCCATTGGTTTAGTTAGTTCGCTAACAGCTATATTTAATGCCGGTGGGCGAATTGTTTTCTCTTCATGGGGTGACCGATTACAAGATCGGAACTCGATATATAAAATAATTTTTATATTATCAATTGCTTCTATTTTACTAACTATTTTATTCAGCGATATAAACAATACAATCGCTGCTATCTGTATTATTACTTTACTCTGTGTAGTGAATGCTGGTTATGGTGGGGGATTCTCCTCATTACCACCATTGTTATTTGATCGCTTTGGTTTAGATAGCATTTCTACTGTACATGGATTAGCTTTATCAGCTTGGGCCTTTGCAGGGCTAACAGGCAATCAGTTAAGTACGTTTCTTTTGGAAAAGACAGGTTCATATACTATCGTTTTATATGTTATTATGGCACTTTTCATCATTGCAACTTTGATTAGTATATTTGTTGTTAAACCAGGAAAAGTAAAATTTGAAAGTGAATGATTAAATATTAAAGCGAAGATAGGAGTCTAATAAAATGGTTGTTAAACCTAAGTGATAAATTTGTTATATAAAATTTATTAATAGAGTAATAATGTACTAGAAACAGCGCTCTCTACTTTAGTAGATAAGTGCTGTTTTTTCTATTTAATGAATAAACGAGCTTTAATAATGAAGGTTTTTCTACTTCCTACAATAATAATTGACAGTTAATTTTTATAAGTCTATTCTCTATTAAGTGTTAAAAAGGGTTTTTTCAATGTTATAGTGATAGGAGATAAATTGATGCCTCAAGACAATTACAATACGAAAAGAGTTCATCAAGTAAATATTGGACTAACTATTATCCTAGTTTTCTTAGTTTGTATTCCAGTCATACTTTCAAAGGGTTTATCAGAAAGTATAATTTTTATAATAGCAGGATTATTTGTTTTAGTAATATCTACTACTACTTATTTTTTACCAATTAATACGTACGCAAAAGGATTTATTCTCTCGTTGCTACCATGTCTTATTGTTACAGTGCTTTTTGTAGTGGATGGATACGCCTTAAATAAGCACTATATTTTACTTTTAACGATTGCAATGGTAACCCTTTATTTTAAGAAAGAGCTTATCCTTACATTAGGAGTATTATTAAACATTGCATACATTATTTTATTCTTCATAGATTCTGAAAAACTATTAGGAATTAACCATGATGTGAAAGGCTTTATCACCGTAGTTTTTGTAATGGATGGAATTGTTATTTTGCTCTATTTATTAACAAAATGGGGTAGGCAGCTCTTAGATGGTGCTTATCAAAAAGAGCTTGAAGCAAAAGAACTAGTTAATAAATTAACATTGGCGTTTGCGTCTATGGAAAAAGTGTCGGATGATTTAGATGAGCATATTACAAAATTTAATCATGATATAGGTACAATTTATAATTCGAGTAAAGACATTGTACAATCTGTAGAACAAATGGCAACGGTTATCCAAGAAGAAGCAGATAGTGTAAACATCATTAATGATTCCATGGGACAATCGATGGCTACAATGGATCAAACAGTGGATATTACGAAGGATATTGTTGCTAAATCGGAAAATATGAATGAAAAAGTTCAAGAAGGTTGGATTAAAATTAATCAAGTGACGGATTATATGGATACAGTTGGATCCACGATGAGTAATACGACGCTTACCGTTTCCGATTTACAGACTAGTTTAGAAAAAGTAAATAATCTACTAAATGGTATAAAAGAAATTGCCGATCAAACGAATTTATTAGCTTTAAATGCTGCTATTGAATCTGCTCGTGCAGGGGAGCATGGAAAAGGATTTGCGGTAGTAGCTGAAGAAGTAAGAAAATTAGCTGAGCAAAGTGCGGAGATAACGTTAGATATTACGAAAGTAACAGCTGATTTATCGATCAAGTCGAAAGTTGCTCAAGAAAAAACAATTGAAGGTGAAACAGCCGTTACAGAAGGCAGAAGGCTGCTTAATGATATTTCTAACTACTTTGAAGAAATAAAAGGCACGTATCAAGAGATTTATGTAGGATTATCAAAAGGAATGAACGAATTAAATTTAGCTAAAAATAATTTTATTACTATTCAAAATCAAATTGGAAATGTCTCCGCTATTTCACAACAAAATGCTGCATCAACGGAGGAAATCATCTCAACAATTGAAAGTGAACATTCTTTAATTGAATCAATTAACTCAGCGGTTGTTGAGATTGATAAGTTAAGTAAAGAAATGCGAGAAATGACGAAAAGCTAATTACAAAAAGAGGTTGGGACAAAAGTAAAAACTCATCATTTTCTCTTAAAAGAAAATGATGAGTTTTTGATATTAAACTGAAAATTGATTTCCGTTCCGGGGACGCTTTCCACGGGCCCGACTCGAGCC
>JAAYHP010000248.1 GCA_012735355.1 Lysinibacillus sp.
ATATAGCATCCACTGGAAGGCGAGGTTTCGTTTCATTGACTTTCGTTGGCTTTCCGATTGTCATTGCAAAGAGAGGGAAGACGTGTTCCGGTAAGTTAAATAATTCGCTAATTTCTTTCGGATTGTTGCGAGCTCCTCCGATGTAGCAAATACCGTAACCTTCCGCTTCAGCAGCAATAACGAAATTTTGAGCAAAAATCGATACGTCGGCAACACCAACTAATAAATTTTCTGCTGTATCAACAACAATATCTACTCCATGTTTTTTTCCAGCAGCTTCTAATCTTTTAAAATCGACGCAAAATAGGAAGGAGGCTCCAGCTGTAGTAAATTGAAAAGCGTTGTTCGAAAGTTCACCGAGTTTTGCTTTTTTTTCCTCGTCTGTAACCCAGATGACGCTATAAGCTTGCACGAAATGGGAAGAAGCAGCCATTTGAGCTGTTTGAATTAAATCCACAACGATTTCTTTCGGAATTTCTTCTCCTGTATATTTGCGCACTGACGTATGACTGCGTAACAATTCTTTAACACTCATATTTCCACATCCCTTTTATGTATTTTGCAAAATAAAGCCTCAAAGAGCAAAAATAACTCCTTAAGGCTATATTAGTATATTTTCACATTGATGACAAAACATTCATTTTTTTATAGTAGACCGATCCATTGCCAATAAGTTGCGCTAAAGAGGAGAATTAATAAGTAAGCACCAATCGTTAATGGTATACCGGATTTTAAGAAATCCTTTGCTGTAAAGGCACCTGTACCGTAAGCAAGCATGTTTTGCGGCGCGCTAATTGGCAACATGAAGCCAAAGGAAATAACGAATTGTTGAACGAGCACGAATCCGATATGGTCAACGTTAGGTAATGTAACGGCTAATGCAATAAATACTGGTATTAAAGCTGAAGCAAGGCTCGTTGCACTAGCGAAACCTAAGTGAACGATAATGTTAAAGGCTGTGACGAGGGCAATCGTTGCTAAAATCGGTTTGGATTCTAATCCTAGAGAACCGAATACTGCATCGGATAGCCACATAGCTCCATTTGTATTTAGTAGAACAGTACCGAGGGAAATACCAACGGCGAATACGATAATTGTTCCCCAGTCAATTTTTGATGCCGCTTGTTTCCAGTTGAAGACACCGACTTTTGGCAATAGTAAAAAGGCGATGGCTGCAATCGTTACTGTCGTTGTATCGAATGGATGCAATCTTTTTTCTGTCGCCCATAAAAACAATAGAATTACACTCGTAATAATTAACGTAATTTCACTTCGTTTTAAAGGTCCTAAATCATGTAATTGTTGTTTAATTATTTCTTTACCGCCTTCGATATTATCTGTCTCCGGCTTAATTAATTTAATCATAATGAAGAATAGAAGAATTGACATTAAAATGGAGAATGGTGCAGCGTAAATAAACCAGTCAATCCAGGCAATATCTACACCGAATTCAGTATTCATGAAGCCAAGAGCAACTAAGTTTTGGGCAGCTGCTGTTTTAATCCCTACGTTCCATATAGAAACTGCTTGAGTTGCAGTGATTACAAGTAAGGCAGCAAGTCTACTTTCGTTGGATAAACCGAATGCTGCAACAATTCCGAGGAGTATTGGAACAACTGCACCAGCACGAGCTGTTGCACTAGGAACGAAAAAGGCTAATACAATAGCAACTAAAATGGCACCAAAGACAATTGATTTTGTTTTAGTACCTACCATCGATAAGATCCAAAGAGCAAGTCTTTTATGTAAATTCGTCACTTGCATGGCAGCTGCTAAGAAAAGTGCAGCACCAACTAAGGCAACAGAGGAACTACTAAATCCACCTAATGCCATTTTGAGAGCGCTAGATGTACCGAGATTTGTAGAAGGGTCTTCCATTGAAGGAGCAAGTCCTATTAAAAAAGCTATTAATACGATAATCATTGCGGAACTTACAGGATAAGAAACCGCTTCTGTCACCCATAAAATAACAGCGAAGGATAATATAGCAAGGGCTCGTTGTCCCGCAATAGGTAGTATGCTACCATCGTTTGGGATGAGGCAAATGATAATGACCGCAAGAAAGGCGAGCACGATCCATAAAGGTTTTAAATTTCTTTTTGGCTTTTCTTGTATCGCTTCTTTTGTAGACATAACGTAAACCTCCCTTTTAAAGATGGATAGATTGTTTAATTAGAAGAACTAAAATACTATAGTAGAAAAAAATAAATTAGGAAGACGTTCTTATTATGTTTTTCAAGTTATAAACAATTGGTAGCGCTTTCAACTGTTGTTTAATTATATTTTATCAGTTTTAGAGAGTAGTTAATTTTTTATCATTGAACAATTTTCGAATTTATTTACTTTTGTGAAGAAAATGTATTCATTTTTGTAAAATGTATATCCTAAATCGAAAGGATTACCTATAAAGCGAGGTAAGACACGTGAAAAGATTTGTTATTATAGCATTTCTCTTGTCAGTGTTTGCTTCATTTCTTTTGAACAAATTAGCAGTCGCTGATGAAATTGTTTATGCCGATTTAGTTCTTGAAAATGTGAATGTATTTACTGTAGATAAAGTAAATGAAGAGGCGGAAGCGATTGCTATAAAGAATGGAAAGTTTGTGTACGTTGGAGATAAGGAAGGAGTACAGGCCTATAAGGGACCGAAAACAAAAGTTATGCATTTAGACAATCAATTGCTATTACCGGGGATTATCGATGGTCATGTACATGCCTATTTAAAAGTGGAAGAATTGTATTGTCTCGATTTAAGCCTGTACAGCACTTTTGTAGATTATAGACAAGCTATTATAAACTATCGAAAGAATCATCCTAACTTAACCCAAATTTGTGCAATCGGTTGGAATGAACACGTGACAACGGAAGCAAGTGAGTTAAGAGGATTGACTCCTTTACAATTGATTGACGAAATGGTATCAGATATTCCCTTCGTCGCCATTTCGAATCGCAGGCAAGAATTATGGGTGAATGGCAAAACTTTGAAATTATTTGAGCAAGGGGGCTATGACAATGAAAAATTGAAATCGATAGATTCAGGGATTGTTCGAGGATATCCTTCGATGGCAAATGTTGTACAAGCATTGCCACAACCGGATTTTACAATAGAACAATATAAAAACGCTTTACTAGAATTCCAAAAAGAGGCGGCTAAATACGGAATTACCGCTGCTTTTGTTCCCCTTCATTTCAATTCAATCAATCTATTGGAAGCGCTCGAATCCCTCGATAAGAGCGATGAGCTTACCCTCACTTTCGAATTAGGGTTATATGTAGATCGGTTTAAAGGAATAGAGCAAATAGAAACTTTAAAGGAGTTGCGGGAAAAGTATCAAGGGGAAAATTACGGTATAAATACGGTGAAGATTTACAGTACGTCAGCTACTTTTGGAGGAATTTTTGAAGAAGATTTTGCATGGAATCAAGAACAATTTAACGAAATGTTAGCGTTGCTCGATCAAGAAGGATTTCGTATACATGTCCATGCAAACGGCGAAGGGTTAGAAGAGATTTTTAAAGGTTTTGAATTTGCAGCACTACAAAATGGTAAACGAAATTTTGAGCATACAATTACTCATATCCCTTTTGTTACGAAGGAAGATCTAGCATTATTTCGAAAGTATAAACTGATTCCATCTACTCAACCGTCCACATTTTATCACACTTATGGAGTGGAAGAAGAGGAAGAGAAGGTAAAAAATTTACATCGTATGAAAAGCTATATTGAAAAGGGTTTACCTGTTTCTTCATCGAGTGATTACCCATTCGAAGAGATGAATCCATTTTACGGAATAGAAAGTGGGATGACGAGGCTACATCCAAAGGAAACAGATGAGCAGTTGATGCCCCTTTGGCCAAAAGAAAGGGCTACATTAAAGCAAATGCTCAGGAGCTATACAATATATCCTGCAAGGCAGATCGGAAAGGAGGAAGATATCGGTAAAATTAGGGTAGGGAAACAAGCGGATTTTATTGTGCTGGATCAAAATTTATTTAAAATACATCCGTCAAAAATTAGTGAGACACAGGTCATTTTAACGTATTTCAAAGGAAAAGAAGTTTATCGTCATGAATTGTTAGTCGAGGAGTAAATGTTTATGAGTAGAGTGGAATTCACTTAAGTCTAGTGAATAAGCGACAGTATCCTAAGCCTGGCAAGGAGGCTAGACGTTCAGAATGTACAAAGTGAATTCCACTTTCATTTCAAACGGTTTCATCTTCTTCCCTCTTAAAAGCGTCAGCTATTTTAGGTTCAGTACCGTGTTTAATTCGTTCAATATTCTCCAAATGTAGGATTGTAGCAACGAATAGTAGTAACATGATAATAATAAATGGCCATATCGTTGCTTCGAACACCAAAGAATTAATGGCAAAAACAAAATATAAAAAGAATACGCCGACAAGTAAGTAGTTTGATAATAATGATACAAGCACAAGAGCGATGATAGAAAGCAGTCCAAACTTCCAATTGATTGCTAGAAAAATGCCGACGAGAGAAGCCGTTCCCTTTCCGCCTCGAAAATTCATATGGATGGGAAAGTTATGACCTAAAATCACCGCAGCACCTGTAATATATAATAAAATTGCAATTTGAGTATCTTCGAAAGATGTGTAGTTCAATAATAGAAATTTAGTTAATAGTACCGCAAAAATACCCTTGCCGATATCTATTAATCCGACGAGAATACCATATTTCCATCCAAGGGTAAGGGTTGCGTTGGAAGCTCCGGCATTTCCTAGTCCAGCTTCTTTTAAGTTGACTCCAGAAAGCAATTGAGCTGCATTAGACCCATGAATACATCCAATAAAATAGCCGACAATAAGAACGGTAATCAATGCAGTTATCATTCTATTGGACTCCTTTATAGTAAAATATGTTTATATATATAATACTCTAAACATAAAAAAAAAGTTTCAAATTTTTTAAAAATAAGTTGACATAGCTACATAC
>JAAYHP010000249.1 GCA_012735355.1 Lysinibacillus sp.
AATTTAACAGAAGCAGATGTAGTGAAAGTAAATGTATATTTAACGGATATGAACAATTTTAATGCTATGAATGAAGTATATAAAACATTCTTTAGTGAACCATATCCAGCAAGAACATGTATAGCTGTTTTAGCATTGCCATTAAATGCGGAAGTTGAAATTGAAATGATTGCTAAAAGAAGAGCGTAAAGCATTCGCAATATTATTAAGGTTAATACTGTAGCCATATAGTAATTACTTGTAAAAATACGATTTATTCCCTTTAAAAAACCGAAGTTTTTTGTTCATCACGAACAAAGCGTTGTACAGATGGGTCATGTTATTATGCACATTTGTTATCATCGATTTGTTCAATTTGTTTATTAGACATAAAGACCGTACAATTTTATCTCTGTATAATAAAAGACGTAAAGTGAAAACGTTTTCGAGTACCAGAGAAAGTTGAACTTAGCGCCGCGCTGGAAGTTGTTTTACTTACGTTAGTAAATAACATTAGCATTAGTTTGGAATGAAATCCCTATTTTTGGATAGCATAATATCATTCGATATTGCAAACACTATATAGTGAAATGATGTTTTGGTCGCGGTTTTAACTTTTACATTTCGAAAAAACAACGGGTTTAAATACATCTTATGTAAAAAGGAGTAGGTCGTATGGCTACAGCAAAAGAAAGTATCGATGTAAATGTATTAGAAGTTGACACAGGATTAGATGTATCGTTACATCCAAAATCCGATGCAGATAGAGCCGTTAAGCCAAGAGATTATATTTTTATGTGGATTGGCGATGGTGTAAATATTGGTAACATGACATTAGGTGCCAGTGTTATTGTAGCTGGTATGGCTATGTTAAACATTTGGCAAACGATTATAGCAGCATTGCTTGCAATTGGAATTATTTCAACAATTTTCACATTGAATGACCGTTTAGGATATGTAAAAGGTGTTCCATATGTTGTTCAACTTCGTATGTCTTTTGGATTTAAAGGAACAGTCATTTCTTCCTTACTGCGCGGTATACCAGCTATTGTTTGGTATGGTATCCAAAGTTGGATCGGTGGTACAGCATTAAATGAAATCGTTAAGATTGTAACAAACGGTGCTTTTGATAATATTTTCGTATGTTTCGTTATTCTACAAGTAGTTCAAATTGTTATTTCACTTTATGGTTTCCATGCAATTAAATGGGTAGAAACTTTCGCATCTATCGTATTTATGATTGGGTTACTTTACGTATTTTATCTACTAGTTACAAACTATAGCTTTGAAATTAGCCAAACTTGGATTCACGCAGAAGGTTCATGGGGATTACCATTCTTCGGATTGATTATGGTGTTCTTAGGGAACTATGCTGGTATCTTCGTTAGTGCTGCAGACTATTCAAGAGAATTGAAAACAGGTATTAGTGATAAAAAACGTGGTTTATTATACTTCTTACCAATTACACTTTCATACGGTTTTGTAATCGTAATCGGTGCAATGTTAGCTTCAGCAACTGGTATTACAAACCCTGCGATGGCTTTACCAGTAGTAATAGACAACCCATATATTTCTGTAGGGGTATCAGCGTTTATCGTATTAACAGTAATTGCAACAAACATGGTAGCAAACGTTGTTCCTCCAGCATATGTAATTACATTATTAACGAAATTAAAATACAAAGTGTCTGCGATTATTGCAGGTTTACTAGCTCTTTGTGCATTCCCTTGGTTACTTGTACAAGAGTCATCTGCAACAGGTCTAAATATGTTCGTATTAATTTACTCGGCATTCTTAGGACCAGTTATTGCTATCCTTTTAGTGGAATATTATATTATCAGAAAACAAAAAGTAGATATTCAAGATTTATACAATGAAGAAGGTCCATTTAAAGGATTTAACCCTGCAGCTTTACTTGCGATGTTTATTGGGGCAGCAGCTGCCTTTATAGAAGTAGATTTAGCTTGGATTATCGGTTTAGTTGTAGCAGGAATTTCATATTACCTTCTTACGAAATATGCCTTTAAAGGTTCAAGTTTCAAAAAAGGAACGATCTTTGAAGAATAATAATAAAAAGAGGTTGGGACAAAAGTAAAAACTCATCATTTTCTCTTAAAAGAAAATGATGAGTTTTTGATATTAAACTGAAAATTGATTTCCGTTCCGGGGACGCTTTCCACGGGCCCGACTCGAG
>JAAYHP010000034.1 GCA_012735355.1 Lysinibacillus sp.
GAGTTTCGGGCTGTTCCCGTTGGAGTCGCCCCGTCACTCCAATCAATTTTCGTTGCATATCATTTTTTTACTATGCTTCTTCACTGATTCTTAATTAAATTAGCTATATGTCCCAACCTCTTTTTTTATTGTTCATTTTCAATTCTGGACATGCAATCAAGAAATAACTTCAGTAAAAGTACTTTCCTTGCTTTTTTGTAGTAAACACCTTTATCCACAAGTGGAAAAGTACTATACTTTCGCTTTATAAAAATTTGTGTTAATCTATTTTGTTAGTGAGAAAGTTCGGTGAGTTATCCACATGTGGATAATTGCAAGGAGGAAAAAAACATGGAAACTGATACAATTGCAGCAATATCCACACCAATGGGCGAAGGTGCCATTGCCATCGTTCGTTTAAGTGGGGATGAAGCAATTCAAGTAGCGGATAAAATTTTTAAATCGCCAAATAATAAAAAATTACAAGAACAGCCAAGCCACACAATTCATTATGGCCATTTAATCGATCCAAAAACAGGGGACATAGTGGAAGAAGTAATGGTGTCATTGATGAAAGCTCCGAAAACTTTCACTCGTGAAGATGTAATAGAAATCAACTGTCACGGTGGAATTGTTTCGGTAAATCGGGTGTTGAATCTCGTATTACGAAATGGTGCACGACTTGCAGAACCTGGTGAATTCACAAAAAGAGCCTTTTTAAATGGACGAATTGACTTATCACAAGCTGAGGCAGTAATGGATTTAATTCGGGCAAAAACAGATAAAGCAATGAATGTAGCTTTAAGTCAAATGGACGGGAAATTATCTCGCTTGATTAAAGATTTACGTCAAGCTCTTATTGAAACCCTAGCGCAAGTGGAAGTAAACATCGACTATCCGGAGTACGATGACGTAGAAGAAATGACGATTCCATTATTATTAGAAAAATGTACTTGGGTTCGAGATGAAATAAAAAAATTGTTACAAACCTCTTCCCAAGGGAAAATATTAAGGGAAGGCTTATCGACAGTTATTTTAGGAAGACCGAATGTTGGGAAGTCATCCCTTTTAAACAGTTTAGTGCAAGAAAATAAGGCTATTGTAACAGACATAGCAGGTACTACTCGTGATATTATAGAGGAGTATGTCAACGTTCGAGGAGTACCTTTACGTTTAGTGGATACAGCAGGTATTCGTGAAACGGAAGATATCGTTGAACGAATAGGGGTAGAAAGATCCCGCCAAGTGTTAAAAGAGGCGGATTTAATTTTACTCGTGTTAAACGCGGCAGAACCTTTATCAGAAGAAGATGAAAGGTTGTTTGAAACGATTCAAAATATGGATTTCATCGTCGTAGTCAATAAAACAGATTTACCTCGAAAAATTGACTTAGAAAAAGTAAAATCTTTAGCGGGTGGCAGAAAAATCGTAACAACTTCTTTGTTAAAAGAGGAAGGAATTGCTGAATTAGAGCAATCAATTGCAGAGTTATTCTTTGAAGGCCAAATTGAATCGGATGATTTAACGTATGTATCGAACGCTCGACATATTGCTGTATTGCAACAAGCATTGGACGCAGTAGAAGATGCCATCGAATCTGCAGAGATGGGTGTACCGGTAGATATCGTTCAAATTGATGTGACAAGAACGTGGGAGCTACTTGGTGAAATCATTGGTGATACTGTACAGGAAAGTTTAATCAATCAATTGTTCTCACAATTCTGTTTAGGAAAATAAATTAAATTTAAATATAGAGGGGAAGATTTATTCGGCATGACAAATTATGAAGCAGGAACATATGATGTCATTGTAGTCGGTGCTGGTCATGCTGGCGTTGAGGCAGCCCATGCCGCTGCAAAATTAGGTGCTAAAACAATCATGTTTACAATCAATTTAGATAGCATTGCCTTTTTACCATGTAATCCGTCCATTGGTGGGCCAGCAAAGGGAATCGTTGTTAGAGAAATTGATGCCCTTGGCGGATTAATGGCAAAAGTAATCGATAAAACTCACATTCAAATGCGAATGTTAAATACAGGGAAAGGTCCGGCTGTTCGAGCATTGCGCGCACAAGCGGACAAAGTGTTATATCAACGGGAAATGAAACGTTTGTTAGAGCAACAAGATAATTTGCAAATTCAACAAGCAATGGTGGAAGCATTGATTGTTGAAGATGGAGAAGTAAAAGGTGTTATTACAAACACGGGCGGAATTTTCCGTTCGAAAGTTGTCATTTTAACGACTGGTACTTATTTGCGCGGAGAAATTATTATCGGAGATATTAAATATTCTAGCGGACCAAATAATATGCAACCTTCCATCAAATTAGCGGATCAATAAAAAGAATTAGGATTCGATATCGTTCGCTTTAAAACGGGAACACCTCCACGACTCAATGGTAGAACAGTGGACTATAGCAAAATGGAAATGTTGCCTGGAGACGATGTGCCACAAGCTTTCAGTTTTGAAACGACTGAATTTATTATGGATCAAATTCCTTGTTGGCTAACATATACATCACCAGAAACCCATGAAATTATTAATAATAATTTAGATAAAGCACCAATGTTCACAGGGTTAATTACAGGTCCTGGGCCAAGATATTGCCCAGCCATTGAAACGAAAGTCGTTCGTTTTAACGATAAACCACGCCATCAAGTGTTTATCGAGCCAGAAGGAAGAGAAACGGATGAGGTATACGTACAAGGGCTTTCAACGAGCATGCCAGAAGATATTCAATTAAAAATGATTGCCTCTGTTCCCGGCCTAGAAAATGCGAAAATGATGCGTCCAGGCTATGCAATTGAATATGATGCAATCAACCCTACTCAATTATGGCCAACGCTTGAAACAAAACGCATTAAAAATCTTTATACAGCAGGTCAAATTAACGGTACAAGTGGTTATGAAGAAGCTGCTGCTCAAGGAATTATGGCAGGAATCAATGCTGTATTAAAAATGCAAGGGAAAGATGAATTAATTTTAAAACGATCTGATGCTTATATCGGTGTGTTAATTGATGACTTAGTAACGAAGGGAACAAATGAACCTTATCGTTTACTTACTTCAAGGGCTGAATATCGTCTGTTACTACGCCATGACAAAGCGGACTTAAGATTAACGGAAAATGGCTATAAAGTAGGCTTAATTTCAGAAGAACGTTACGCAAAATACTTGAAAAAGAAAGAACAAGTGGAAGCGGAAATTACTAGACTACGTGAAGTTATTATTAAACCAAACGAACAAACTCAAGCAGTGATCCGTTCCGTAGGCGGTACAGAATTAAAAGATGGTATTCGAGCAGTTGATTTATTGAAACGCCCAGAAATGCATTATGATTTAGTTGCTTCGTTAACACCTTCAGAAGAAGAATTAAGCGATGAAGTAAAAGAACAAGTGGAAATTCAAATTAAGTACGAAGGTTACATCCAAAAGGCATTACAACAAGTGGAGAAACTTCACAAATTAGAAAGCAAAAAAATCCCTGAAGATATTGATTATGATGAGATTGCGAATTTAGCATCTGAAGCCCGTGAAAAATTGAAAGAAGTTCGTCCACTTTCCATTGCACAAGCTTCTCGAATTTCAGGGGTGAACCCAGCCGATATTTCCATCCTACTTGTATATATCGAGCAAGGGAAAATTGCAAAAATCAGTAACAATTCTTAAAAGTAGGGGCGTTCGAGGTACATTTCTCGAACGCTTATTTCATAACGATAAAACCTTTACGAATAAGGAGCTAAAAATGAACGAACAACTTTTTATTGAAAGCTTAAAAGAAAAAGGAATTGAATTAAACGACACACAAATAGAGCAATTTAGAAAGTACTTTGAAATTCTCGTTGAATGGAACGAAAAAATGAATTTAACTGCTATTACAGATTTAGAAGGCGTTTATTTAAAACACTTTTACGATTCCATTAGTGCCGCATTTTATTACGATTTTACAAAAGTACAAACCCTTTGCGATGTAGGTGCAGGAGCAGGTTTTCCTAGCATTCCATTAAAAATTTGTTTCCCGCATTTACACGTAACAATTGTCGATTCATTAAATAAACGAATTACTTTTTTAAATCATTTAAGTGAACAATTAAATCTTGATCATTGTGAATTTGTTCATGCGAGAGCTGAAGATTTCGGACAAAATCAGAAATTTAGAGAGCGATTTGATGTAGTAACAGCAAGAGCAGTTGCTCGATTAAGCGTATTATCGGAACTATGTATTCCGTTAGTGAAAATTGGTGGACAATTCCTTTCATTAAAAGCAGCCGCAGGACAAGAAGAATTAAAAGAAGCGGAGAAAGCAATTCAAGTTCTAGGTGCTTCATTAAAAGAACAATTTGACTATCACTTGCCGATTGAAGAAAGTGAAAGAACAATCTTTGTTTTTGATAAAATGAAGAAAACACCGAAGAAATATCCTAGAAAACCAGGTGTACCAAATAAAACGCCAATAAAATAAATGATGAGGTTGGTACATATAGCTAATTTAATTAAGAATCAGTGAAGAAGCATAGTAAAAAAATGATATGCAACGAAAATTGATTGGAGTGACGGGGCGACTCCAACGGGAAC
>JAAYHP010000250.1 GCA_012735355.1 Lysinibacillus sp.
ATCGAAGAAGAATTGGAACAATTAGAAGTAGAATTAGCAAATTTAAATGTTTCACATGTGGCAACACGCATTCAAGAAATTAATGATGAAATTGATAATTTCTATGATTTACTTGAAAAAGAAGTGTACGCAAAAAATTATGTTGATAAAAATTGCGACAGTACATATGAAACGCTGAACGAGGTATTACGAGTTACAAAAGAAGTTAATGATGAAGTAATTTATGTTCAAAATAGCTATCGATTACCGGAAGAAGAAGTTGAAATTCCAAAAATCGGTTTAAAGCAACTGGAAGTTATTCAAAAGAGATTTGAATTATTACTTTCGCGGGTTAAGGAAGAAAAATCTGCTTACTCTAGTTTGCAAGAAGAATTGATGGCTATTAGCAACGAAATTGAACAAATCCAAGATGTTCAAGAACAATTTTCAAATCGTTTAAAGAACTTACGAATCGATGAAAATAAAGCTCGTGCTAAATTAAATTCGCTGAAGAAAATGTTACAAGATACGGATCGAATGTTACATAGAGCGAATATTCCAGGGATTCCAGAAGAGATGGATGCTCGTTTAGAGGAGGCAGAAGAGCAGCTTTTTATTGTCATGCAGAGCCTTCAAGAAGTTCCTCTAAACATGAATTTAGTGAATACGAATTTAGCACACGCAGAAAAATGTATTCAGGAAGTAGAAAGTCATGCACAAGAAATGATTGAAAACGTCGTGTTAATTGAGCGTATCATCCAATATGGAAATCGTTATCGAGCGAATCCAAAAGTTCGTGAACTACTCACTGAAGCCGAGGAAGCATTCCACAATTTCCGTTATATTAAAGCGTTAGAAGATGCTGCAGAAGCAGTTGAGCTAGCTGAACCTGGTGCGATTAAACGCATTCAAGAATTAGTGCAGGAAGAAATGTACGAAAAAATGAAAAACTAGCCAGTGTACGGAAATATTTTTTCGCGTTATAATGGTTATGAAATTAATGAGTCCGTCCAATACGTTAGAACATTGAATTTGTAGTAAAAGTTTGTTTTGACATTTTTTGAAGTGGAATTTACTGAGACTTCTGCGGAAAGCCTATGTCTCGCTCCTTCGCCCGCAAATATTTGTGAGCAAAGGTCGAGTCGGGTCCGCGATAAGCGAAGTAAATTCCACTTCATTTTTGAGATTGTTAATAAATTTGAAATAGAAGGTTGGTAATAATGATATATTTAGATAACTCAGCAACAACGAAACCTTATGATGAGGTATTACATACTTTTATAAAGGTAAATGAAAACTATTATGCAAACCCAGCTTCAATTCACTCTTTTGGTGTGGAAGTAAACGAATTGTTAGACGCTGCAAGAGGCCAAATTGCACAAATTTTAAATACAGAACAAAAAAATGTTTTATTTACTGCTGGTGGTACAGAATCCAATAACTTTGCAATTTTCGGTGTTGCAAAGGCAAATCGCCATATAGGAAAACATATTATCACGACAGAAATTGAACATGCTTCCGTTTTAGAAGCGGTAAAATCATTGGAACAAGAAGGCTATGAAGTCGACTATTTAACCGTTAATGAAAAAGGCATCATTTCCATCGATGAATTGCAATCAAAGTTACGAAAAGATACAATACTTGTCAGCATGATGCACGTCAATAATGAAATGGGATCCATTCAACCGATTGAAGAAGCAGCAAAATTAATCCACAAGAATTCTCGTGCCATTTTCCATGTAGATGCGGTGCAAAGTTTTGGAAAGTTGAAGGTGCAATTTAACGGAGAAGCGGGACCGGATATTTTATCCATTTCCGGTCATAAAATTCACGGTTTAAAAGGTACTGGTGTTATTAGTTTCCAAAGGGAATTGCAAATCGCTCCCTTTATTGTTGGGGGAGGACAAGAATTTGGACTTAGAAGCGGTACTGTGGCAGTTCCACAAGCGGTAAGCCTTGCAAAGGCAATGAGAATAGCTTCTGAAATCTTACAGGAAAATCAAAGGAAATTTAAAAAATGGCGGGATGATTTAATGGAATTTTTCCGCACTTTTGGAGATCATATTCATTTATTATCTACAAAAGAAGGAGCATGCCACATTTTGTCTTTCAGCGTAAGGGATTTAAAAGGTGAAATTATTATTAATGCGTTACAAAAAAGGGGAGTCATTGTTTCTACTTCTAGCGCTTGTTCCTCAAGACAAAAGAAAACAAGTCATGTAGTGGAAGCTTTAAAGATTGAACAACGATTTAAAGAGGGAGTTATTCGCGTTAGCTTTGGAGCAAAAAATACGAGTGATGAGATAGAAGAATTTAAAAATATTTTTCAAGAAGTAATGACGGAACTAAAAGGAGTTAAAACAACATGATTTGGAAAGAAATTTATATTCGTTATGGTGAATTAACGACGAAAGGTCGAAATCGGAAAGATTTTATCCATCGGTTAAAAAATAATATTAAATATATTTTTTCTGATATTGCACCTTTAACAATTCGAGCAGAGCGGGACCGAATGCATATTCAACTTGATAACGAACGCCAATATGAAGTATTGATGGAGAAACTACCACAAGTATTCGGCATTCAATCTTTTAGTCCTGTAGCTATGTGTGAAAAAGACATGGATAGCATTCAGCAGCTTGCCAATCAAATTATGGAGCAATACAAAGATCAAGAAATTACTTTTAAAGTGGAAGTTCATCGTTCAGATAAATCATTCCCATTACAATCCCATGATATACAACGGGCAGTCGGTGGATTTTTATTAGCCCACAATCCTAATTTAACTGTGAATGTAAAAAAGCCAGATGTGGAGCTTCGCATTGAAATACGTAAAGAGGCAGCATATTTAATGGCACAAGTGATTTATGGAGCTGGCGGAATGCCTGTCGGTTCAAATGGAAAGAGTCTTTTAATGTTATCTGGGGGAATCGATAGTCCTGTGGCAGGTTACTTAATGATGAAGCGGGGCGTTCGCTTTGATGCGATTCATTTTTTCAGTCCACCATATACAAGTGAACAATCATTGCAAAAAGTGAAGGATCTTGCAAACGAATTAACAAAGTTTGGCTCTTCAATTCGTTTGCATGTCATTCCTTTTACGGAGTTGCAAGTGTTAATAAAAGATTCAGTTCCAGAAAATATGTTAATGACAACAACTCGACGAATGATGATGAAAGTTGCGGATCGGGTTCGGGAAGAGATTGATGCATTAGGTATTATTACTGGTGAAAGTTTAGGACAAGTAGCTAGCCAAACGTTAGAAAGTTTAACAGCCATCAATGAAGTAACAAATACGCCAGTACTACGTCCGCTAATTTCATTTGATAAACTTGAAATTATTGATATCGCACAAAAAATCGGTACGTATGAAACGTCTATCAAACCTTATGAAGACTGTTGTACGATTTTTACACCAGCAAATCCAAAAACAAAACCGAAAATTGAAAAAGTAACATATTTTGAATCTCACGTTGATTTTGATGAATATATTGAACGAGCAGTAAAAAATCGAGAAGTATATACGCTACCTGAAAAGAATATAAAAGAAGACAAGTTTAAAGATTTACTATAAATTTATTAGCGACATACAATCGGCAATAGAAGAACAATTTACCTCTCACCTTTTGTGTATTAAAAAATGATTAGCGCACATTCTATATGCACAAGGAGGTGAGAGACATGGCTTCTAACAACAGCGGAAGAAACAAACTTGTTGTGCCTGGTGCTAACGCAGCATTAGATCAAATGAAATATGAAATTGCACAAGAGTTTGGTGTTCAACTCGGACCTGAGGCTTCATCTCGTGCAAACGGATCAGTCGGAGGCGAAATCACTAAACGTCTAGTGCAAATGGCTGAATCCCAATTACGTGGAACAAGCCAACAATAAATTAATGAAAGGCTAGTAGCAACCTGCTACTAGCTTTTTTATTTATTATTATATAATTTTATCTGAAAAAACTCATTTTAAACAAAAAAATCAATTTACGAAGAATATTTTGAATTTATTAATGAATATAATTATA
>JAAYHP010000251.1 GCA_012735355.1 Lysinibacillus sp.
ACAATAATTGTGTTTTTGGCATTCACTTTTTATTGTTAATTCTTATCTAACTTTTTTATAATATGCTTCTTCCAGTTTACATCGTCTGTTTTATTAAAATCAGAACGATAATGGGGAAAAAAGGGAACCGGTTGCCACTAACAGCACCCGTTTAAATCGTCCGTCTTTTAATTGTTGAAGAATATAACTAAAGTATACCGCTGCAGAACAGCCAGCCCCACTTGCTCCCGCTAAAAAGGATTCATCTTCCCCATAAAATTCTGCCCCTGCATCTCGTAAAAGATTTAACTCACTTTGGCTTGCTCCTGATTTTGAGAACATCATTTTCAATATTTTTAATCCGATTTTTCCTAAATCGCCGGTCATAATCAAATCATAATCATGTAATTTTTGCTTGCGCTTTTCTAAATGCCGCGTAATTGTATCATATGCGGCTGGCGCCATCGCAGCTCCCATATGGAAAGGATCAGCTTGACCATAGTCCACCACTTTTCCTACTGTAGCAGCAACGACAGAAGGATTTTTTGGATCATGATGGCTAATTAAACTAAAGCCAGCTGCTGTAACTGTCCATTGAGCTGTTGCTGGTTTTTGAGCACCATAATTAATAGGATAACGAAATTGACGTTCTGTAGAATTATGTTGACTCGATGCCCCGGCAATCGCATATTTTGATGCCCCTAATTCAGTCAATAAACAAGCAACGATGACGGAAGATACAGATGTGGCACAAGCAGAAAACATACCGATAAAGGAAGTAGCAATCTCTTTAGCAGCAAAGTTGGTAGGTGTCATTTGATTTACAAGATCACCGGCTAAAAAGAAATCGATATCTAAATTATTCAATCCTGCTTTCTTCATAATAATTTGGCATGCTTCTTGAATCATTTTTGCATTGCCTTGTTCATTCGTCTTTTGATTCCAACGTTCATCATCTACGACAGAATCAAAATAAGAGTAAAACACACTTTTTCTTTCTAATGGTCCTGCGACTGCTGCACTAGCAATAATAGAAGGTTTACTTTGAAAAACAATTACCATTCGATAACACCCATCGTTACTAAAATTAATTTAATTAATGAAACAACAAAGGCTGAAGCAACGCCGAATAATATAACAGAACCCGCCAGTTTAAACATGTTTCCACCAACCCCTAACACAAAACCTTCTGATCGATGTTCTATAGCAGCAGAAATGACCGCATTTCCAAAGCCAGAAACCGGCACTGCACTACCAGCTCCTGCAAATTGCCCTAGTTTTTTATATAAACCAAAACCGGTGAGTAACATTGCGATAAAAATAGCCGTTGCCACTGTAGGGTTTCCAACGGTTTTTTCCGTAAAATCAAAAAAGATAATATAAAAATACGTAATGGCATGTCCAATGGCGCAAATTAATCCACCGACAAAAAATGCTTTCAACAAGTTACTTATATAAGGGGTTGGCGGGGTGACTTGCTGCTCAATCTTTTCATATTCTTGTTGGTTCATCATGTTTCCTCCTTCGACAGTTTCTTCAACTTTTCTACCTTTTCCTTCACTTTTTCTGTAGCTTCTTCTGTTAACAGTTTTTGTGCTTCCCAATATAATTTATAATCTGCTGAAACGGTTATTTCGTAATTCGGAAATCGTTCATTCAATTGTTCTTTCAAATCTTTTTCAATTTTCGTCTTTTTATAGTCGAGCCACGGTTTTGCTTGAACGGCTACCAACAATTGATCTTCCACAAAAATAGCCCGTCCACTGTAGATTTCATCTTTATTTTCAATGACAGTTGTCACTTCTTCTACTTCTTCACCACTCGCATTATTCACTTCGATCGTTTTTTCCTCTTCATTACAGCCGAACAAAAAAATCGAAAGGAACAATGGGAATACCAATTTTTTCAATATTCATCCCCCTTTTTAATGTCATTATGCCTTTCCTTGAAAAAAACTATTCAAGAAAAATGACCTAAAAGATGCGCCTATAGACTAACGCCCTTATTTCCATTGCACTTTTACATATTGTAGATTGAACCAAAAATAAGAGAGGTGAATTGTAATGGGTTGTGGAAGAAATAGTTTTGAGAGCTCATCCCGTCATTATCGTCGTCGCCATGAGGGCTGTATTTGTGAAGTAGTTGAAACGATTTTAGAGCTCCAAAATCACTCATCTTATGATGATGATGATACTTGTGGAACAAGTTGTTTCTTAGAACCGCTTGGAGGAATTAATAATAAACCTCATAAAAACCGGGCAGACACTCGCGTATTTATGCTTCTTACAGAAGACGGATCGCCATTTAAAGTGATGTTCTGCGATAAGGAATACGGTTGGTATAAAACACCATTCTTCCGAGTGGAAGATGTATTTGGTGATTGCTGTGCAACATTACGTGCTATCGCTCCAACTAGCGATGCATACGAGCCAATTCCAGCAATTGATGGTGAATCATTGGATCCAAGTTCAATGATTGATTTATGCCACTTTAAGAAAACGGAAACTTGTGTAACAGTGGATTTATCTCGTTTTGCTGGAATTCAATGTGTCGCTGATGTAAATTTAAACTTGAAGAAAAAATAATTTCCATATACGAAGGGGCGACTTGCTCCTTCTTTTCTTTTGGAAATTCTTTCATATCATTTGGAAAATCCTATAGTCACGAAAAAAATCCCTTTGCATATTTTATGAAAAAAAGGATGTGCATTAGTGGAAGAACCATTATTATTTATTCAATCACCTTCTTTTTATTATTACGATGTGGAAGATGAAAAAGATGAAGCCTTTCTTGATGAAAGCACTTCTGTTTACGAAATATCGAGGAGAGAGCGTATTAAAAACTCAGTCATTGCAAAACAACTTCATTTCTTTACTCAACCCATTAACCGAAAAAATCGACAACTAGTATTTAATATGAACAATGGGGAAAAAATTATTGGAGTCATCGATAGTTTAGATGGAATTAATTTAAAAGTTCAAACAACGAAGGAAACAGTAGTCATTAATGCAAACGACATAAAATCCATTTCACTATCGAAAGCAAGCTTGTAGAAGTAAATATTGGGGATGTTTCTCACTTTTTAAACGAAGGATAGGGCTAAAAAATCTGCCCAAGCTATATTAAAATGGCATTGGGCAGACAAAAGCTTTATTTATTTTTTATAACTGTCCTAACAACAGTGTGGCAAGTCCTAAATAAATTAAAATACTTGTAATATCATTTAACGTTGTAATAAAGGGCCCAGAGGCTGCCGCAGGGTCAATTCCTAATTTATGAATCAAAAGTGGAATTAGTGAACCAGCAATGGTTGCAACGAAAATGGAACAACAAATGGCTGTTCCCACAAGCAACCCTACAATTAAAGAAGATTTCCAAAAGTAAACAATACCTACAACTACGATTCCGCAAACAAGTCCTGTAATTAGTCCTGTACCCATTTCACGGAAAACCATTTTAAATTTGCTTTTTTCGTCTATTTCTCCTGTTGCTATTCCGCGAACGACAACGGCTAAGGCTTGAGTACCACTATTGCCGGAAGTCCCCGATATTAGAGGAATGAACAAGGCAAGCAACGCTACTCTTTCTAACGTTTCTTCAAACTGTCCCATTAACGATGCAGTTATCATTCCTAAAAACAGCAACATCACTAGCCATGGCAATCGCTGTTTCGCTGCCTTAAAGGGGTTATCACCCACATCGTCAACATCTGAAATACCCGCTAATTTAGAATAGTCATCACTTGCTTCTTCATCGATAACGTCAATAATATCGTCAACAGTAATAATCCCTTGTAATATCCCGTTTTCATCGACTACAGGACAGGCAAGGAAATCATAGTCTTTAAATATTTGAGCAATTTTTTCTTGATCGTCAGTTACTTTCGCATAAACTACCCGCTCACTCATTATATCTCGAATCAACGCGTCTTCATCAGCAACGATTAAATCCCTCAAAGACATAACTCCCGTTAATCGATGCATCTCATCGACAACAAAAACGTAATAAATTGTTTCCGCATCAGGCGCTTCATGCCTGAGGACATTCATAGCGGATTTTACAGTTGAATTTTCTTGAATCGATACATATTCCGTCGTCATAATAGAGCCGGCTGTATACTCTTCATAACCGAGTAATTCAGAAATTTCTTCCGCCGTCTCTTCGTCCATCATTTCTAAGAAAGTATCCCGATGTTCTTCATCTAGTTCATTTAAAACGTCAACTACATCATCGGTATACATATAAGACAACATTTCTGCTGCATAGGCCGGATCCATTTCTTTAATAAAATCTTCTACTTCTTCTTCATCGAGTTCAATGGCTTCATAAATTTCCGCCATTTCCTCGGGAGACAAGAAATTATACATAATACGTCGTATATCAGGACCAACCTTCTCATAAAATTGGGCTCTCTCATACGCGTGATGTATTAAAAAATGTTTCCGGAATTCATCGATATTCTCTTCAATTAGTAGCTTACGTAAAAGCTCTTCATTAATAGGTAAAATTCCATCCAGTTTTTCATTTTTTTCCTCGATCATCTTGTCCCCTCCTCTCAACCTCAATAATAGGTTGCTTTTCTTTACTCGACAATAGATTTTTAATGAATGTCATATATTTTCTGTATAGAATTTTTGGATTTATAATAAAATGAAAAAGATGCTCAAAAAAATTCGAACATCTAATTATGGATTATTTTTTTCATTGATTCAACAACTTCACTAGAAAAACATAATTTTTCCTTCGACAATGGATGAAGCATTTCTAAATAAACACAATGTAAAGCTTGTCGATTATACAAGGCTTTACTTCCACCATACAATTCATCGCCTAGGAGGGGATGTCCAATATGAGCCATATGTACTCGTATTTGGTGAGTTCTTCCTGTATGCAACGTTAACCTTACGTGTGTAATCGGCTCCCTTTTATAAGTAGTTCGTTTTAATACTTTCACATCCGTATGAGCAAACTGCCCATCTTCTCTCACTTCTCGTTCAATAATGCTCGTATCTTTTCTTCCGATCGGAGCAATAATAGACATATCCTTTGAAACATGTCCATGGACTATTGCTTCATATTCTTTTCGAATTTGACCATTTTGCAATTGCTGGCTCATTAAATGATGAATATGACTATGTTTTGCAATACATAAAAGACCTGAAGTATCTCGATCTAATCTCGTTACGATATGAATCGTGGAAGGGATACCTTGCTTTAAAAAATAGCAGTACACAAAATTGGCAATGCTCCCTCTTGGATGTTCTCTCGATGGTATTGTGTTCATAAATGGCGGCTTATCTATAATTAATAAAGCTTCATCTTCGTAAACAATATTTAAATCACCTTGTTCTGGGAGGAGGCTTTGACTGGCTTCTTCTTTTGGAAAAATGATAGTTATTTCATCACCTTTAGCAAGAATGTGACGAACGTTTTTTTCTTCCCCATTAACGAAAATGTTTCCCCCACGGTACTTAATGGCCGTCAATCCTTTACTAGAAATCCCTTGCTGACGAATCGCTTCTCGTAATATTATTCCGTCTTCATTTGCATGAAACTGTATTTTAAAAGTCATTTTCATCACTCATTTGAAATGAAGGAATCATGAACCCTTTCCCAAAATGGAAACGGTCGGAACCTTGCAAATCGCACTCTTTCTTTCGCTACTCTAAAAATAATCGATTCCAGTTCATCGTGTTTTAGTTGAATATGGTCGACGGTCATTGTAAATTCTTGTGTTCTCACCGGCTTTAATGTACAAGTGTGATGATCCGGTAACACAAGGGACGAACCGATTGTACGGAATACACGATTATTAATAGAGGCCATTTCTGTAATTTGGATTGCTCTTAATGTTGGATGGATGATGGCGCCACCCAATGCTTTATTGTATGCTGTACTTCCTGACGGTGTAGAAATACATAAACCATCCCCGCGGAATCGCTCAAAATGCCTATCGTTCAAAAAAACATCCATCACGAGGGTAACACTTGGGGATTTAATCGTTGCTTCATTTAGAGCTAAATATGTGGTTGTTTCTGAATTGTTACAGACATTTACTTCGAGCAGTGGGTATTCCACTACTCGATACTGATTTTTTGCAATACATAACACTAATTTTTCCAATTCAGAAGGTTTCCAGTCAGCATAAAATCCTAAGTGCCCTGTATGAATCCCTACAAAGGCAACTTTGTCTAGCCTTTTCACATGATTATGGAAAGCATGCAAAAGGGTCCCGTCTCCCCCAATGGATATGACAATGTCCGGTTCTAATTCATCTAAAATTAGTCCAAAATCCTGTAAATAATTTTTTGCAAGCCCCATCAATTCATTTGATTGGGAATCATTGCGTGACTGTATTGAAAATTTCAAATTACTCACGCTCCTTTTCCTTTCGGATATTTGGGCTTTGTGCTTCCTTATTTTCACTAAAATACGCTTGGGCTTCCTGAATTTCACTGCGAATGGATGACATTTCTTCATCCAATTGAAAGGCTGCTTCCGCTGCGCGCATAAGACGTAATTTAATTTCTTCAGGAAACACTCCTTTATATTTATAATTTAAAGAATGTTCAATTGACGCCCAAAAATTCATTGCTAATGTTCGAATTTGTATTTCTGCTAGCACCGTCATCTTTCCATTTACTGTTTCCACAGGATATTCCACAATCATATGATAAGAACGATATCCACTCGGTTTTTTATGGGTAATATAATCATTTTCCTCGATTACTTTTAAATCTTCCCGCTGACGAATTAAATTGACAACGGTCATGATATCATCTACAAACTGGCACATAATACGGACACCAGCAATATCTTGTAATTCCCTTGCCATTTTTTCAGAAGGCTCAAAGGGAATGCCCTTTTCAATCGATTTATCGTAAATACTAGCGATCGGTTTTACACGACCGGTAACAAATTCAATCGGTGATGTAACACCAGAATCGGCAAATTGAGCTCTCATCCCTCTAAACTTCACTTTAAGTTCATCTACAGCTTGCTTATATGGTCCTAAAAATTGTTCCCATTGCCCCATGCAATTCCACCCCACTTTGCGACATCAAGAAAATTATTCTTCCTCTAAAATTTCACGAAAAGTTTCTTCTACAGCTTGTACAAATTCACTTCCGTAATTCCCGTTTCCTTCAATATTGAAGACAAGCATCTCCAATTCATTTGCGAAATTATGTAATTGAATGGTGTTTCCGTCTATTGTTAAGAAAGGATCTTTTTTTGTTTTAATAATCGTTAAAAGCCCTTCCCAAACTTTTTTAGGAAATTGTAAGTAACTGAATTCATCGCCTTCTTCCACGACGTAAATAAAGGCGAGATGATCTGAATCAGTTAATACTTGTCCAGCAGGCTCAATTTGTATTTTTAATTCGTTATCGTTTAAACTAAAATAAAGTTCATTATGTATCGATTGAAAATCATCAATTTCATAAAGGTTACGCATAAAAAAACAATCCCTTCCTACATTTCTCCTCATATTTTATCATAGCAATATATAATTTCGATACTCACGTTAAATAAATATTCATGAGAGGTAAAACAATGAGCCAACAATATGAAATCGAATTTAAAAATCAACTAACGAAAGAACAATACATCGAATTATTAAAGGAATTTGAAATTAAAGAGAAGGCAATCCAACGGCAAATCAACCATTATTTAGATACTGAAAAGTGGCACTTAAAAAACTGTTCAAGCGCTCTTCGCATTCGTGAAAAAGGGAATAAAATTGTTTGCACATTGAAAGAAAAAACAGCGAACCATACTCACCTTGAAAC
>JAAYHP010000252.1 GCA_012735355.1 Lysinibacillus sp.
AATGATAATAAATGGAAAAATGGGAATTTGAGTTCGCTCAAATTCCCATTTTTCATTCTATTGAAGCTGTTTTGTCCCAGCCTCTTTTACTTTTGTCCAAACCTCTTTTTTTTATAAATCAATATACCAATTGTTGTATAGGAGCACTTAATATACTATTTTATTTGAAGTTTACATCATTGAATTTCCTACGTCCTTTTTCTGCTACATCTATTTAGACGATGAATACAAAAAAGTTCATTATTTTGTGATAGGCATCTGTAGTATGATAAGATTTTACATATAACGAAAGAAGGCATTTAAAATGTTAAATAAGTTAAATATACAACTGCAAAAGTTAATGCCTATTTTAACCCCTTTAAGTTTGGTTATAGGAGTCATATTAGAAGATATTGGAGGGCGTTTACTATTTCTTGTTCCCTGGATTTTTGCTTTTATGACCTTCGCAGGTAGCCTAAGTATTAATTTCCAAGGTTTTAAAAGTTTTATGAAATACCCTAAATTTATTTTATTCGCTATTGCTTTTTTACATATAGTTATGCCTATATGGGCTTACGTTTTATCGAAACTCATTTTTAATGACCATTTGCTAACGGTAGGTTTTATTTTATCCGTTGCCGTTCCAACAGGAGTAACAAGCTTTATTTGGATTAGTATTTGTAAAGGCAACATTCCGTTAGGATTATCTATAATTTTAATTGATACGGTTCTTTCACCTATAGTTTTGCCTTTCCTTTCCTTCCTAGCAGCTGGAGAAAAAGTGTCTATCGATACACCAGCCATAATGTTTGATTTGTTGTGGATGATTGTATTGCCATCGATTGCTGGGATGCTTGCTAATGAATGGACGAAAGGGAGAATTGTAGAAGCATGGGGTAAACCTTTAGCCCCTTTTCAGAAAATCAGTTTGTTTTTAATTGTTATGATTAATAGTAGTGTTATTGCTCTCTATATAAAAAATATTACTTGGGAGATTTTTGGTATTATTTTAGTCGTTTTAGTTGTTTCTTTATCAGGCTATACTTTTTGTTTAATCATCGGTCATTTTATATGGAAGAGAATGGATTTAATTACGACCTTCGTGTTTACAGGAGGGATGCGCAATATTGCTGTTGGAGTTGTTGTAGCAAGTACTTATTTTCCGCCAAAAGTAGTTTTACCCGTAGTGTTTGGCATGTTGTTTCAACAAGTGTTAGCATCCCAATTTAGTAAAGTGTTAGAAAAATATCAAGAGAAATTCTTTCCTAAAGTTGAACTAGAAAGTTAGTTTTTAAGTGAATAATAATAAAAAAGGTTGTTAAAAGTGATCGATGCTTTTAACAACCTTTTTTACTCGTTGTTCCAAGGTGAAAGTTGTTAAATTCATCAATATAGCATCAAAGATAACAATTGATGGTATAAAAACTAATTGTTAATCCACATTAAACATAAAGGTTTTTTCAAAGTGGGAGTTTAGATATGAGACGTTTCAATCGAAAATCACCGAAGAGAAATTTTCTATGTATGAAACAACAGACAAATAATACGAACGGCCCTCAAACATCAAAGTGCCATGGAAATATGCAAAATAACGATTCGAGTAACGCGAACGTATCCCAGTGCCAAGATATTAATCAAAATTATTATTGGAACAACGTCGAAGCATTACAATGCAAAGGGAATGCTCGGAATAATCATTCGAGTAATAATGATGCATCTCAGTGCGAAGGGAATACACAGAATAACCATTCGAGTAACGCTGAGGCGACACAATCTCAAGGGAGTACGCAAAATAACGATTCGAGCAATACCGAAGCATCTCAGTCTCAAGGGAATACTCAAAATAATAATTTGAGTAACGCTGAAGTATCCCAGTCTCAAGGAAATACTCAAAATAATAATTTGAGTAACGCAGAAGCATCCCAGTCTCAAGGAAATACCCAGAATAACAATTCGGGCAACGCCTTCACATACCAATGCCAAGGGAATATACAAACTAATAATTCAAGCTCTCAATTATCCCAGTGCCAAGCCAATACATTAAATAATATTCCAAACAATACTCAAGAATCGGATAGCCAAGGAAATCAACAAAATACACAGTCCCAAAATAATTCTCCACCAAATCAATGCCTAACGAATAATAAAAATAGTCAATCTCAAAACGGTCAAAATCAAAGCTCCCAAACAAATGCAGAAACCCAAAATACAAATCAAAATATCCAATCTCAATGTCCTATTCCAATTCGAGGTTTGTTAACTGAAAATGTAGATTTTATTAAAAAAGTGTTGGGTAACCCGAAAGATTTAATAATTCGGGAATTAGATATTGGAGGATCAAATAATAATCAACAATCTCAAAATAACGACAATAGTCAAGAAAATGGTAGCAGTCAAAAAGATAATCATAATACGCAATCCCAAAATACTAATATCGAAAGCAAAAAAGACAATCAAAGTACACAATCCAAAAATGGGGATTATGGGAATCAAACAGGCAATCAGACAGTTAATCAAAGTACACAGTCCCAAAGTAACAATAACGGGAACAAACAAGACATTAAAAACATACAGAATAAAAAAACACAAAACAATCAGGCTCAAAATGACAGCTCAAAGGGGCAAAGTAATAATTCCAGTCAAAATGCCCAAAAATGTAGCATTCTTTACATTAGTGGCTTATCAGATTCCAATATTGTAAACGACAATATTTTAAAAATGCTACAAGAAAACGGAAAACAGTTTAGCGGAAATGTACTAGATCAAGTTTTTCAAGAAGTTATAGCAATAACAGATACAAAAAAAATTAGTTCTTTTGAAGAAATTATTAATACATTGTTAGATGGTAATTCTGTATTAATTTTGGATGGAGAAATGTCCGCACTAGAAATGGGGACTGCTAAAGTTGAAAAGCGCTCTTTAGATGAACCCCAATCTGAATCGGTAATAAGGGGACCGCGGATTGCTTTTATTGAAAATCTCGATACTAATATTTCTCTTATTCGAAGGGAGTTAAAAGATCCAAATTTACGATTTGATTTTTTTGAAGTAGGATCTCGTTCGAAGCAAAAAATTGCCGTTTGTTATGTGGACGGGATTGTAAATCCAGATATTTTAAATGAAGTAAATAGAAGAATAAAAACGATAAATATCGACTTCACACCAGGTTCCGGTTTTGTAGAACAATGGATAGAAGATAGTTTCTTATCTCCTTTTCCACAAATTATCGATACAGAAAGACCGGACCGAGTAATTTACGGTATATTGCAAGGGAAAGTTTCCATTTTAGTAGAAGGAAGTCCTTTTGCCCTGCTTGCGACTATTTCATTCGGTGATGCAATTTTATCTATTGAAGACTATAACCAGCGATGGCTTATTGCAACATTGATGAGGTTACTAAGATATTTAGCTACTTTTATTGCCCTTTTTTCACCAGCGCTCTATGTTGCTTTAGTGTCTTATCATCCTGGTATGCTCCCAACCCAGTTAACCTTTTCTATAGCAGCTACAAGGGAAGGGGTACCTTTCCCTTCGATTGTGGAAGTGCTTTTAATGGCTATCACCTTTGAAATATTGCAGGAGGCGGGTATTCGGCTCCCGAAGGCCATTGGACAAACAGTCGGAATTGTTGGAGGGATTGTGATTGGTGATGTTGCTGTAACTGCGGGCATTGTTGGTCCATTAATGGTCATCATCACATCTCTTACTGCCATTGCCTCCTTTACCATTCCAAATTACAGCATGGCTATAGGTTTCAGAATAATGAGGTTTTCCTTTATTTTAGCTGCAGCCATACTAGGACTTTATGGGATTATTATTGTATTCATTATGATGTGTGTTCACTTGGTAAATTTAAAAAGCATGGGTATACCTTATACGGGACCATTTGCACCTTATTTCTTAAAAGATTTAAAAAACTTAATTGTACGTGCACCGATTACTACATTAACGAAGCGACCACCATATTTAGAGCCTGAAGATATGCAAAAAGTTAATAGTGGGGGTCAATCTAAATGAATAGCTCATCAAAAATGCAAGGCATTATAAGCGATCGCGACATTTTAATCGCTGTTATTACAAATATTATTGGAGTTTTGACGTTATCGTTACCTAAATTAATAGCTAAAGAAACGGTATCTTCCGATGGATGGTTAGTCATTATAATAGGAGGAATTATTTCAAGCATTTTTGCTTTATTCGTTACAAAAATTGCAGCAAACTATCCTAATCAATCTTTTTATTCATACGCCTCCTATTTGCTTTCAAAGCCAATAGCAAAGATTTTAACATTGATATTTACGCTTCAATATTTTTGTATTACATCATTTCACGTGCGAAAAATCTCGGCACTTTCCCATCAGTATTTGTTCGTAAATACTCCTATCGAAGTAATATCGTTATCTTTTTTACTTGCTGTCGTTTATGCTGTTTCCGGTTCACGGGCAGCCATTTTTCGATTAAATATTTTATTTTTCCCTATTTTAATTGGTGGATGGCTTATATTAATTTTACTTCCTTTAGGGATAGTAAAATTTGAAGACTTACTTCCTGTTTTTCAAACGGATTTAAAAGGATATGTAAAAGCTACTTACCAAACAATCGCGAGCTTTGGAGGTTTTGGGATTGTTCTTTTTTATATTGCTCTTGTGAAAAATCCTAAAAATACTCCTAAAATGTCGGCAATTGGCGTTTTAGTGCCAATGTTTCTTAACGTCATTTTGTATATTATTTGTATTGCTACATTTGGTAATTTGACGACAAGAAACTTATTTTTTCCACCATTTGATTTATCAAGATCTGTAGAAATTCCAGGGGGATTTTTTGAGCGATTTGATTCAATTCTATTTGCCTTATGGACAATCATTCTTTTTACTACGACATTAATGGCATTTGATATAACAATAATGACACTGATGATGGTCTTTAATAAGATAAAAAAAATGACGGTTATTTTCGTATTATCCCCCTTAATCTTTTTGGCAAGTATGTTACCAAAAAGTTATTTAGAGTTAATTAAATTGAACAATTATTTAAGTCAGTTTATCGTTATTTATTTATTGATTGTCACTTTGTTGTTAGGTGTTGCTAACAAAGTTAAAGGTGGTAATCAATGTGAATAAAAGAATTTTAATATACATGATGATTTGTACAGTTTTGTTAACAGCATGTTGGGACAAAATAGAGATTGAAAAGAGAGCCTTTATTTATGGGATAGCACTTGATGTTGTTGAAGATAATTCCGACGAAATCCAGCTTACAGAACAATTGATTATCCCACAAAATATATTGACTACGAGTGTAGGAGGAGGAGGTAGTGGTACAGCATATCGGAACGTTAAAGAAAAAGGAGATACTGTATATGATATCGATAGAAAAATAACGGAGAGAACAAGTCGTTTTACAGATGCGAATCATTTACAAATCGTTCTATTTTCAGAAGAGTTAATGAAACGACCATCATGGTTTAAAGAACATATAGATTTCTTTTTTCGTGGAAAACGTATGCGAAGAGTTATAAAGATGGCAGTTACGAGTGGAAAAGCAGAGGATTTTCTAACGGTAGAACCTGAACATGAAAAAATTCCATCTGAATACATTAATGAGATGTTGGAAAATAAGGGGAAAATGGAGATAACCGATTTAATAAGAATCGGTGATATTCAAGAGAAGATACTAGAAAAAGCCAGTTTTCCGATATCCTATCTTAAAAAAATTGATTCAGAAAATATAGAATATTCAGGGGTTGCTATTTATAACGGACATAAGGAACAAATGGTTGGCACATTAGAAGGGGAAGAGTCGGAAGGGTTAAGCTACATTCGCAGTTTGAAACATACCGGTACAATTAATGTTAAGCTAAATAATAAAGCAGCAGCGATTGAAATTTTAAATATTAAGAGTAAATTTTCCTTAGAAAATAATGATAAAAATAATTTTAAATTTACTTTAAAAATAAATATTAGCGCTA
>JAAYHP010000253.1 GCA_012735355.1 Lysinibacillus sp.
CGAAATATTTTCCAAGATATACACAAATCAAGTGTCCAAACAGATTGGGAAGAAGTGAAAAGCAGAAATCCAGACGTATTTTGTGTGGCTTGGGTAGGAGTTGAAACGAAAAGAGTCAACCCAAAAGTAATATTAAAAAGACCAGACGTACACGAGATAAAAGCAATTCAAAACAATGAATTATATATTTTAGAAGAATCTTTATTTTGCCGTCCTTCACTAAAACTCGCACAAGGTTTAGTGAAATTAGGTTCTATCTTACATCCTCATATTTATCCTTCATATGATCAAAAGAAAGATCCATTATTAGATAATAAGTAAATCCTGCTCATAGAGAGTAGGATTTTTTGTTTGGTTGCAATCATTCAATTATAGCTATTAAGATTCATCTTAAAGGATTAGTGTATCAAAAAATGGTTAAAGTTAATGATAGAAAAAACTCAAGGGGGACGGACATGAAGATTTATATTCCTTTTTTAATAATTGCTTTAGTCTTAACTGGTTGTTCACCTAAACAACCACCGAAAGCAAATGAACAAAAGACTGAAACTACAGCAAGCCAACAAATAGAAATCATAGCAACTGATCTTCTTATTCCGTGGTCCATCAACAAAATAGGGAATACATTCTACCTTTCTGAGCGTGGCGGAAATATTGTAAAAGTAGAAAACGGACAAGTGGAAAGACAGCAAGTACAACTCGAAAAACCTCTTTCAACGGCATCGGAAGCTGGTTTTTTAGGATTTGTCTTAGCACCAGACTTTGTCGAATCAAATCAGGCTTACGGATATTACACTTACGAAGATGATACAGGTCAATTTAATCGCATTGTTCGCTTAAAGCTAGAAAATGATACTTGGAGAGAAGAGGAAGTACTACTAGATCAAATTCCAAGTGGACGGGTTCATCATGGAGGTCGACTTAAAATTGGCCCAGATGGTAAACTTTATGCAACAACTGGCGATGCATTACAGTCTGATAGCGCTCAAGATGTTAACTCATTAGGTGGAAAAATTCTCAGACTTAACTTAGATGGATCGATTCCATCCGATAATCCTTTTCCTAACTCTTACGTATATAGTTTTGGACATCGAAATCCTCAAGGTTTAACATGGGCACCAGATGGAACGATGTATGCAAGTGAACATGGCAATAATGCGAATGATGAAATAAACCGTATTGAACCTGGTAAAAACTATGGTTGGCCAGAGATTGAAGGAACTAGAGAAAAAGAAAATATGGTTGCTCCTCTCTTTACATCAGGCTCAGACAATACGTGGGCTCCTTCCGGAATTGCCTATTTTGATAACAAGCTTTACGTTGCCGCTTTAAGGGGTAGTGCTGTATTGGAATTTAACTTAAATACTGGTGCATATAGAAAAATCGTTAATGGACTTGGTAGAATTCGTGATGTCTTAATTGAGGAGAATAACTTGTACTTTATCACCAATAATACAGACGGTCGTGGAAACCCAGAAAGAAATGATGATAAATTATATCGCATTTCGCTATCAGCTATCGATTAAACATGGGGCTGCTCACAGTCATGATTCCTTGAGAGCCCCATTATTGTTCAGTTTTTAAATGGATTTTTCCATTCCATTAACACTCCATAATTACAGGATTCTTCATCTTCTAAATAGTTCTCAACAATCGCAATAGGGACACGCCCGCAACTTAACAGAAAAGTGATAACGGGATCTTGTAATGTTCCGTTGATGACCGCCTCTAAATACTCTTCCACACTCATCTTATCCGCATATTTGCTATAGCCCGGTATTCTTCCACCACCTAAAAGGCGATCTAGTTTCTTTTCGATTACAATATGATACATTGTCTGCATCATGAGTTTACCAAGACCTAATGAACGAAAGCTTGGTCGAACACAAATATCGACAATGTATAAAGTATTTCCATTTGCATCATGATTTGTAATATAACCATTGTCGGTTATTTCTGCCCAAGAATGTTTTGGTTTGGCAGGGTCAAATTGTACACAGAGACTTGTTAAGGAACTAGCTAGTTTTCCATCAATTTCAACACATATAGCACCTTCGGGAAAAATATTAATATGATTTTTTAATTGTTTTTCATTCCACAATAGTTCTTGTGGAAATGGTGGAGGGAAAGATTCAACTTGAAGGTCGATTAGTTGTGTAAAATCTTCTTTTTTATAATTACGAATGACGATAGGAACGGCTTTTTGTCCGATTAAAATAAACTGTTCGCTTCTGTACATGGATTCTCCTCCTCTACCAATCCGTATATAAATCGGTTCTACGATCTTTCCAGGTTGTTACTGAACCATGGTTCCTTACTTCATAGAGAAGGTTTAAATCTAAATCAGCGGTAATAATCATATCTTGATTGACTTCTCCTTCTGCTAAAACCCCTTTTGGAGGGAAAGGAATATCATTAGGAGTGATAATAGCTGCTTGACTAAAGTTCGATCTCATAAAGTCAACAGTCGGAAGTGAACCTACTGTTCCAGATAGAACGACATATACTTGATTTTCTATTGCCCGAGCATGACTTGTATATCGAACACGATAATACCCGTGTTGGTTATCGGTACAGGAAGGACAAAAAATGATATCGGCTCCTCGCGCTTTCGCTATACGTACAATTTCAGGAAATTCAATATCGTAACAAGTTAAAATCGCAATCTTTCCATATTTGGTGTCAAAAATTTTTAATTCTTCTCCTTTTGCCATATTCCAAGCGCTGATTTCAACTGGCGTGATATGCAGCTTTTCTTGTCGCATAATGCGGCCTTCAGGGTCAAAGAAAAATGCGGTATTTCGTAGTTGATTGTTAACTTCTACTACATGTGTTCCGCCGATAATATGGATATTGTATTTTTTAGCTAATTTAAGAAATAAATCTTCATATTGTTCTGTATAACTAGGTAAATCATGGATTGTTTGATTTGAACCATTTTGTTTTTTGAAAGAAAGCAATTGAGTTGTTAAAAATTCTGGAAACACGATAAAATCCGAATCAAATTCCAAAGCGGTTTTAATGTAGTGTTCACATTGCATTGCAAAATCTTCGAATGATTGAATCGTGTGTAAATGATATTGAACTGCAGATACTCTTAATTTCATATGCTTCGCTCCTTTATTGCAATAATTGAAAGTCCGGATATTGCTTTCCATACTGTATTTTTTATGATGAAATGAAGTAGAAAATACTTATAATGGAAACTTTAATTTTTTGGGGGATGGCTATGTGCGGTCGATTTACGTTGTTTTGCTCGTATCATCAGTTGATTGAAGAATTTGATGTAGCAGAGGCTTTTTCCGAGGAGTTATATAAGGAAAGTTATAATATTGCTCCAAGTCAACAAATTGTAGCAATCATTAATGATGGAGATAAAAATCGTATGGGGTTCTTAAAATGGGGATTCCTTCCTTCGTGGGCAAAAGATGAAAAGATAGCATCGAAAATGATCAATGCTCGTTCTGAAACTGTCGACGAGAAACCAAGTTTTAAAAAATCATTTTATGAACGGAGATGTATTATCCCGATGGACTCCTTTTACGAATGGAAAAGGGAAGGAAATTCGAAAGTCCCAATGCGAATAAAAAGGAAAGATGACGAAGTATTTGCAGTTGCGGGATTATGGAATACTTGGCGCAGTCAAGAGGGAGAAAAGATTCATACGTGTACGATCTTAACAACGAAGGCAAATGAATTAATGGCCCCAATCCATGACCGAATGCCGGTCATTTTAAATAAGGAACAGCAAAAAGAATGGTTAGACCCTCATTTAAAGGGGCGAGAGAAATTAAAATCGCTGCTTAAACCTAGCCCTTCAGAGTGGTTAACTGCCTATCCAGTATCTAATCTAGTAAATTCTCCGAAAAACAATTCGAAGGAATTAATTGAAAGAGTTTCTTTATGATAATAAAGGAGGTTGGGACAAAACCCACCTCTAACTAAAAATAGCCGTTGGCATTTTACACAGGTAAAATGTCGGCGGCTTTATTTTTTGCATCAAAAAAAGGACACTTTCTGCTAAAATTTAAGTATCTAACCCCAAAAATTTCAGTTGAAGGAAGTGTCCTTATGTTTAAAGATTATAACATGAATCAATTAATTTTACCTTTAGATTTAGAAATTAAATTACAAGAAAATGATATTGCTTTTCATATCCATCATTTAGTTGAAAGTATTCCTCATAAAGCATTCGAGCCATTTCTTCGAAATACAGGTTGTCCTGCTTACCATCCACGAATGATGTTAAAAATTATTTTGTGTGCCTATTCTCAATCAGTCTTTTCGGGTCGGAAGATTGAAGCGTTATTAAAAGATAGTATTCGTATGATGTGGTTAGCTCAAGGATACGAACCGAGTTATCGTACAATTAATCGTTTCCGTGTACAACCAGAAGTAAAAGAGTTAATTCGACAATGCTTTGTTCAATTCCGTTGCCAATTAGTTGAGGAAAAATTGATTGAACAGGAAGCAATTTTCATAGATGGTACAAAGATTGAAGCGAATGCCAATAAATTTACTTTCGTATGGAAAAAGTCAGTTGAAAAATACAACAAAAGTTTAATTGATAAATCAAATCAAATTTACAATGAACTGTTAGAAAAAGAAATCATACCTGAAATGGAACGTGAAAGTGATGATGAACTATCGGTGGAAGAACTCGCACGAATGATAAAAAAAGTAGATGACGTAATTACCGAGTATGACCAAAAAATTGAAGCATCGTCAGATGCCACAGAACGAAAAGTATTAAGAAGTGAACGTAAATATCCAAAGAAAGTATACAAACAGTTGATTGATTATATGTTACGTAAAAAGAAGTATCAACTAGATTTTGAAATCTTTGGTGAGCGAAATAGTTATTCCAAAACAGACCATGATGCCACGTTTATGCGAATGAAAGATGATTATATGAAAAACGGTCAATTGAAAGCTGGATATAATGTACAAATCGCGACAGAAGGTCAATACACACTTGCGTATGGTGTTTATTCAAATCCTACAGACACACGCACACTAATTCC
>JAAYHP010000254.1 GCA_012735355.1 Lysinibacillus sp.
ATCATATACAATGTATTTATCTGGGTGCACTGCAATGTATTCATTGAATGCGTTTAATGTAACGAATTGGTTAATCTCACCAACAACTGCATTAATTTCTACGCTTGCTTCAGATAGACCTTCTTTTACTAATCGAATATCTTCTTGTGTTAATCCTACTGCCTTAGCATATTCAGGATTTTCTAATAAAGTAAAGAATTCTGGTAAGAATTGATTGAATAGCTTTTGCACGAATGGTGCTAACTCTTCTTTTGTTACTTCGAATTTAATTACTTTTTCTACTTCAGCACCAGCAGGCACTTGTACTGCATCTTTAGAAACTTCTTCATAGAATTCTCCACCGAAGTGTTTGAAGAATACATCATACAATGCTTCGTTAAGTTTTTGTTGTAAATTTATGTCCATTACTGGAGCTGGTTCACCCGCAAACTCAGAAAGTTCTGCGAAGTCCATTTCAATATATTTTCCTTTAAATTCTTCAGGTGTTGGAGCAAATGGAAGCTCAGGAATTTGGAACCACATTTTTTCATCAGTCATTACTACAGGCATTGTTGCAGTGAAACCTAGTGGACCTTCAAGCTTTACTGTCATGTTCATTTCTAATTGAAGTGGTTCTTTTTGATACACACCAGTGAAATCTACATTAATATTTTCAAACATGTCGAAGATGGCCATATCTTCTTCAGTTAAACCTTCAATTTGAGGGAATTCAAAACCGAAGTTCATTGTACCTTCAAATTCATATGAATTTAAATTGAACTCATTGTTATAAATTTCTTTTAACTCTTCTACAATTGGATCATTTGCATATTGGTTGTCCAATACACGTGAAATAAATGCTACAAAATGAGCACGTGTTGTAGGTTGTTCAGGATTGTAAGTATTTTGTTCAGTACCTGTTGTAATTTTGTTAGCATAAAGAGCATCGATTGCTTCGTATGCATAGTGATCTTTCGCTACGTCTGCAAATGCTGCAGTACCATTACCTTTTAAATCAAAAGCTTTTGCTAAAATTGTTGCCATTTGAGCACGTGTAAGTGCTTCATCAGGATTAAATTTGCCTTCAGAACCTTGCATAATATCTGCATTCGTTACAGCAGCAATTTCTTTATAAGCATAGTAATCTTTTGAAACATCCTCATATTCTATTTTTGACTCTTGAGTTGTGTCAAGATTTAATACTCTTGCTAATGTCACTGCTGCTTGGGCACGAGTTACATTCTCTTGTGGACGGAACGTATTGTCTTCGTAACCTTTAATTAATCCTTTGCTAACTAGTCGGTTAATTTCATATGATGCCCAGAAATCACCTTTGACATCATTGAACGCTGCAGCACTAGCATTAAATGGAACTGCCAACATTAAAACTAGTGCTAGTAAGATAGAAAAAATTCCAGTTTTCTTCATTTATATCCTCCTTCAAAAAATAATACTTAGTCACCCTTGGTAAAAATTATAACATATTTACAGGTTTAGTAGATTGAACATTTTTCTACCATTTATAGGCGACCACTAATAGTTACGTAGAATCCATATAAATAGTTTCAAATATTTTCATTTATTTCGCATATTTTCATAAAAACAATAAAAAGTGGCCTGATTAGCCACTTTTTGAAATGCAAAATTACTTCTTTTGGCACTTATTTACTTTAAATAAAGAATACAATGGACAATATTTAAAAATTCCTGTTAAAAGTGGGATTAACCCAATGAGTCCAAGATATTTAAGGTTACCATCTAAAATCAAAAGCAACGATAAAATAGCAATACCTAAAATAATACGAATGACCCGATCAACCGTACCTATGTTATTACACATTAAAATGGACCCCCTTACGGTATTTTCTTTTATTGTAAATAAAAGGGGGACATTTTTTCTGTGACAAAATCACTTATTCACAAGGTTGACAAATCTTTAAAATATTGTCCTCTTATTCTTTTATTTGTAGTTTCAACTGATCTCTTTTTTTAACGATTACTTTTCCCCTCGCTAGCTTTATCCAACCATTGCGCTCCATTTCTTTCAACAATCTGCTAACAACTTCCCTTGCAGTACCAATCTCTACGGCAATTTTATCATGGGTGATTTCGATTACATCCCCGCTGTTTTTCGTGTTTTTTAAAAGGAATTTAGCTATTCGTTCGTCGATACTATGGAAAATAATTTCGTCAATAATATTGATTACTTCTTGAAATCTACAAATAATTGTTTTATAAATATATTCTTGAAAATTTAAACTTGCCGTCATAATCAATTTAAAATCGTCACAAGGAACAATGACTGCCTCCACATCTTCTTCCGCAATCGCTGTCAGTGGATATGTGCTGTTGGAAAGAACACTTGTAACAGATAAGATGCAAGTATCTCCACTATTTACTCGATAAACACTCATTTCTTTACCATTTTTTCCGAATTTCGATACTCGAACACAGCCTTTTATAACAAACGGGACACCTTCACAACGATCCCCTTCATGAAATATCGTCTCACCTTTCGGAATCACCTTTTTAACGTAATTTACATTTAACCCGTTAACAGAAATATCTTCAATAAATGGAAATAGCCCTTTTAAGTTATAAAGTTGCTCCATATTTTCCACTTCCTAATTATTGATAATATTATTTTATCAAAATATTGTGAAAAAAGTATAAAAAAAGCCGCTTCACATGAAGCGACCTCTTTCATTG
>JAAYHP010000035.1 GCA_012735355.1 Lysinibacillus sp.
ACATTTACGAGTATTTATTATCAAAGCTATCTACATCAGGAACAAACGGGCAATTCCGTACACCACGCCACATTATTAAAATGATGGTGGAGCTAATGAAGCCGACGCCTGAAGACAAAATTATTGATTATTCCTTTCATTATTTTTACGAATTTTAAAGCCTGGTGGACGAGCTGCAGTCATTGTTCCAGATGGTGTGTTATTCGGTAGTTCCAATGCTCATAAAGCGATTCGAAAAGAAATCATTGATAACAATAAATTAGAAGCCATTATTTCCATGCCAAGTGGTGTATTCAAACCGTACGTGGGAGTATCTACTGCAATCATGATTTTCACAAAAACAGGTGCAGGTGGAACAGACAATGTATGGTTTTACGATATGAAAGCAGACGGTTATTCCCTCGATGACAAACGCACGGAAATTGAAGAAAACGATATTCCAGATATTATTAAGCGATTTAATAATCTAGAAGCTGAAAAAGAACGGAAACGGACAGAACAATCCTTCTTCGTACCTGTTGATGAAATTAGGGAAAATGAGTATGACTTATCTATTAATAAATATATAATTGAAACTTATTCCAAAGTTAAACGTAAAATTTAGTAAGTAAAGGAGAAAGGATGTTTTAGTCTAATGTTAATTGCATTTTATTATACACTAATCGTATTTTTTATCCTTTCTTTAGTGACTGGTGGCTATTTCATCATTACTTTCAAAAATAAAACTGCATCAATTGGCAACAAGTTTGCTTTGGGGTTTCTACTGATTTTTTGTTTAGTGATTACAGTTATATACGGTAGTGATTTTATACTTTGGAAAAGCAAAAATACTAAAGAAGCGAGTGGAGCTTGCAAAATTCAGTACTTACCAATAACGAAAACGATTACTGATTTAGTTATATATGACAGTAATTAAAATATTAGATTTTATTACATTTCTGGTTTAAGGAGGGAAGAAAATGAGGTGCTTTAAAGGATTTTGTTTGTTAATCATTTTTTCCGTATTTTTAACAGGATGCGCGGATGTTGAAAAATCTCCGCCAAGTACTAATCTAACCATTGAACCATACAACTTAAGTGAAAAAGAAAGTTTGCTCATTAATAAAACGGGTGTGGGACGGATAGAATTTTTTATGTTGAACGGCACTTTAAAAGAGGATGAAGACTTGCAATTTTCCGTGGAAGTATTTGAAAATGGTGAGTATAAAGAGCAATTGTTTAGAACTTACGGAGGTTTGGAAACAAACTTTAAAGATAGCATTATTTCAACTGGAATAAATAATAATACGAGTGATGAAGATAAAGTTTTACAAATAATTAATGGTTTTCCTTCTGGAATTACTACAACGTATTATCCTAATGAAATGACGGCTTCCTCTTTTAGTAAATTAATTGATGAAAAAATCATTTTAGAAAAAAATAAACCGATTTATTTAGCGGCGTGGGTTGGTACTACACAAAATAGTCTAGGATTAGGTGGATCAGGGAATGGAGAACTCCCTTCAAGGATTAAAGAATCTGAACTAGCAATCGTATTTAAAATAGTATGGACCGATGAAGAAAAAACTGTATATTAATCAAACGTAGGAAGATTAAATATATTCGTAATAAAAAATAGAGGTTGGGACAAAAGTAAAAACTCATCATTTTCTCTTAAAAGAAAATGATGAGTTTTTGATATTAAACTGAAAATTGATTTCCGTTCCGGGGACGCTTTCCACGGGCCCGACTCGAGCCCAATGTCATAAAGTTATTGAACCAAAAATTTACAGTTATTAGG
>JAAYHP010000255.1 GCA_012735355.1 Lysinibacillus sp.
ATTAAAGGAAAATGTTTCAATTCGCAACTTACCAATAATCTTTGAGACGTTAGCAGATTATGCTAAGTTGACGAGCGATACGGATGTATTAACTGATTATGTTCGTCAAGCTTTAGCACGTCAAATTACGAGACAATATGTACAAGATAGTTCGCAATTAAAAGTAATAACAATTCCAGCGAAATTAGAAAAAATGATTGCTGATAGTGTTCAACAAACAGATCACGGTAATTATTTAGCAATGAATCCTCAAGATTCACAAAATGTATTAGAATCGATTGCGAAAGAGGTAGAACGAGTATCTTTTATGGAACAAACGCCGATTATTCTTTGTTCCCCAGGAATTCGAATGTACTTAAGACAATTAACTGAACGCTATTTCCCACAAATTCCGATTCTTTCTTACAATGAATTGGATGCGAATGTGGAAATCCAAAGTGTTGGGGTGGTGACTGTAGAATGAAAATGAAAAAGTATACTGCACCTTCCATTGCTGAGGCAATGAAGCAAGTGCGCGCCGAATTAGGTGAAGATGCTGTCATCATCTATTCGAAAGTAGTTGTCACTAAAAAGCTTTTTGGGCTTATAAAACATAAAACCTTTGAAGTTCTAGCTGGAGTTGACACTATAGAGCCTCCGACACCGATTGTTTCTGAATACGGTCATGTACAAAACCAGTTGCTACAAAGCGCTGCTGTAAGTAATAACAACGTACATAAAGAACAAGAAAGTGCTTCTATTGAATTGAAGGAAGAAATTGCAAGTTTAAAAGAAATGTTGCAAACGTTGAAAAAAGAGGCTCTTCAATCATCATTGCCGGAAGAACTACAGCCTTTTATTGAATATTTAAGACGTCAGGAGCTTAACGAAGAGCTCATCACGACAATCAGTGATGAGCTTTTTGCACATTATAAAAAATACAATGGAATCAGCAATGAAGAAATAGTTGAAATCGCAACAAATCTATTAAGAGAAAAGCTTTCCTCTCTGCCAATAAGCGGATTATCCTACAAGAAAAAATACGTTAATGTGCTAGGTCCAACAGGTGTAGGAAAAACAACAACCATTGCAAAAATGGCTGCAAGGAGCGTATTAGAAAAAAAGAAAAAAATTGGATTTATAACTACTGATACGTATCGAATCGCAGCCATTGAACAGTTGAAAACATATGCCAATCTTCTACAAGCACCGGTAGAAATTGTATATAATTTTAATGATTATAAAGAAGCCATTGAGAAGTTTGCCCATTTAGATTTAGTCTTTATCGATACGGCAGGTCGTAACTATAAAGAAGTGAAATATGTAAATGAATTGAAAAAACTAATTTCCTTTGATGATGATATAGAATCTTATCTCGTTTTATCGCTAACTGCAAAGGAACAAGATATGGAATCGATCATTGAGCAGTTCAGTGAAATGCCTATTGAGAAGTTCATTTTCACGAAGTTGGATGAGACAAATACTATTGGTACAATGTACAATTTAATGATTAAATATAATAAAGGACTTGCTTACTATACAAATGGGCAAGAAGTACCAGAAGATATTGAAGAAGCAACTTTAGAAAAGCTACTTGAATTGTTCATCCAAGGAGAATTCAAATGAGAGATCAAGCAGAAACATTGCGTATGAAAATTTTAGAAAGTCAAGGTGCATTGGGCAGATCCATCGCTGTCGTAAGCGGTAAAGGTGGAGTAGGAAAGAGCAACTTCATTACAAATTTTGCAATTAACTTAGCCAATCGTGGAAAAAAAGTTGTCATTGTTGATATGGATATTGGCATGGCAAATATTCACATTTTAATTGGACAACCAGCTCAATACAACTTAAAGGATTATTTAGAGGGGAAAGTAACCTTTACAGATATTCTTTATTCAGGGCCTTACAACATTCATTATATTTCTGGCGGATCTGCTCTCGCTTCAGTGGTGGAATGGTCAAACGAAATGTTTGAAGCATTAATCGCTGGATTTGAAATGTTACAAAAGAATTTTGATTTTATATTATTCGATATGGGCGCTGGAGCATCAAATTGGTCATTAGATTTACTTAAATCGATCGATGAAATCATAGTCATCTCTACTTCAGAACCAACATCCATTACAGATGCTTATTCGATGATGAAATACATTCATTTAAAAGATCGTGACAAAAGATTTTACTTATTATGCAATCGAGTTTATACAAATGAAGAAGGGCAAGAAACCTTAATCCGCTTAAAAAATACGATGAGGAAGTTTTTATCGAAAGATGTTTACATTCTTGGCGCATTACCTGAAGACCAAGCAGTGAGAAAAGCGGTTATCGAACAAGTTCCATTTACGATTTCTTATCCGAAGGCTAATGTATCGAAATCATTAATAGAAATAGTAAGTCGTTTTGTAGACCAACAAATTAATGAAGAATATGCGCCAGTTCCATCGAATACGTTTTTATCCAAATTGAGACGTATTTTTTCAAAAGGTCGTGATTAAATGGTACTTTCGAATAAAAGTAAATTATTAATTGTAGATGATTCAGCTTTTATGAGAAAAGTGATTAGTGACTTTTTCGATAATCATCCAACAATTGAAGTGATTGGCACAGCTAGAAATGGAAATGACGCATTGAAAAAAATTACATCGTTAAAACCAGATGTAGTAACGATGGACGTGGAAATGCCAGAATTAAATGGCATAGAAACGTTAAAACAAATAATGGAAATTTCCCCCGTTCCGGTAGTAATGATATCAAGTACAACGGAAAAGGGTGCTGAAAACACATTGCTTGCAATGGACTACGGTGCGGTTGATTTTGTGACAAAACCAGGCGGGACGATCTCCTTGGAATTACATAAAGTAAAGGAAGAACTCGTTCACAAAGTAGAACTTGCATCAAAAATACCGATAGAAAAATTAAAGAAGCGGGTTGCTCGTAGGAATAACGAACAATGGTCTTTACAACGAGAAACCACTCCACCCAAACCTATTGAAAAACAACAAATAAAACAGAAAGAAAGTGTG
>JAAYHP010000256.1 GCA_012735355.1 Lysinibacillus sp.
GCCCAGGTTTTATTGTATCGTCACTCACCACATTCCATTTTTCTTTATAATAATTTAATTTAGGAATCATTGAACTCTTCTCTCTTCATTTAAGAATTTCCTTACTTCTGCAATAAAAAATAATGACCCTGTAATAATTAATAGTTCGTCCTCTTGTAAATTGTTAGTCTCTTTTTCCACAAGATGCTTCCAATTTTCATCGGCATTTTTGAAGGGATGATTTGACGTATTTGCCAACTCCTTCGCTTTTGCTGCACGAGGCATCGGAATCTCTGTAAAATGAATTTCTTGAGCCACTTCATCTAATAAGGAAATGCTTTTTTCATAATCTTTATCTTTCATAACGGAGTAAATAAATTTATATTTTTTGTTCGGATAGTGGGTTTTAAGGGTCTCGATTAAAGCAATCGTTCCTTCTGAATTATGGGCACCATCAAAAATAATTTGCTCATTAAATCGTTCAAAACGGCCTGGCCAAAAAGCATTTTTCAGTGCCTGTTGAATGGATTTATCCGTTAGTCGAGTGTAGCCACTACTTCGTAACAACGTAACTGTAGCAACAGCGCAACTAGCATTTGCAACTTGATGAACTCCCACCATGGACAAGGTCAACCGTAAATTCATATCTCCTAAATGAAAGGTAAAATTTTGTTCCAATTCCTTCACTTCTATATTAGATGCGTAAAACTCTTCCCCATAAGTAAATAATGGAGCTATTTTCTCCGCTGCTTCATTGCGGATAACTTCGAGTGCCTCTTCATCTCTTACCGCTGTAACAATTGGTACACCCGCTTTAATAATCCCAGCTTTTTGATACGCCACATCTGCCAAACTTTTTCCTAGTAATTCAGTATGCTCTAGTGAAACGGTTGTAATAATAGAAACTAAAGGAGTAACGACGTTCGTACAATCATAACGGCCACCAATTCCTGCTTCGATAATCGCCACATCCACATTTTCCTCGGAAAAATACATGAATGCAATGAGCGTCATTAGTTCAAAAAAACTCGGATAGCGACTATTTAAATGCTCGTCAATAATGTTAAATAAACGGTTGGCATAACTTAAAAATCGCTCGTCTGGTATTTCTACCCCATTGATTGTAATCCGTTCATTAACCCGCTCCAAATGAGGCGAAGTAAAAGTTCCCACTTTGTAGCTAGCAGAACATAACATTTCCTTCAAGAAGTTTGAGGTCGACCCTTTTCCGTTAGAACCAGCAATATGTATGAAAGGCACCTTTTCATGGGGATTGTTCAGCAAAGGCAAAATCTTATTCATTGCATGAAAAGGTTCCCCTTTATGTTTTTCTGCTATTAAACTGTACATAAATTTTGTGCAATCATCCATTGTTGTAAACAAAGTATTTCCCTCCTCACTATCACCTTATTTTACTCTAAAAGTAAGGCCTTATCACGTATAGAATTGCTGGTTTTGCCAAATTTACTTGAATAACTTGTTCCCAAAGGAATTTATGACTCCGACTTGGGAGCCAAGCTTCATTTAATCGAAAACTAACCGCTCGTCCATTCAAATGAAAAAATTCGCCAAGCCAATTCATTATGGCCTAGCGAATTTTTTATAATTACTTCATATTTTTCAATTCATCTAAACGAGCCTTCACTGTTTCATACTTTGCTTGATTATCAGCTAATTTTTACCGTTCTTTTGAAACAAGTTCTTCAGTTGCCTTCGCAACA
>JAAYHP010000257.1 GCA_012735355.1 Lysinibacillus sp.
AGGCTCGAGTCGGGCCCGTGGAAAGCGTCCCCGGAACGGAAATCAATTTTCAGTTTAATATCAAAAACTCATCATTTTCTTTTAAGAGAAAATGATGAGTTTTTACTTTTGTCCCAACCTCTTTTCTTATGTCCCAGCCTCTTATATTAGTTCGTTTGAAATTGAATTTTCGCTTCTTTTCCTCGTTTTAAACTATCGATCACTTGCTTCCCTGTTTCGTCCCATTGGATCATGCGATAATATGCATCATGATAGAAAATAAACTTATAACCTTTTTGATAAGCCTCTTTTAAAATTTTTTCTTTCGCAAAAATGCTCGTCATCGGATAATCATCATAAGCCATTACCCATAGCGGATTTTGGTGAGCATGAGTAGGCATTATGTCCGCCATATGAATCATAGTCTCTCCCTTTTGGGTTAACTTGATAATGGAATGGCCATCGCTATGACCACCCGTATGAATCATCTCAATACCTGTAACAACTTCAATAGAATTCGTAAATGTCACAACTTGATGTTGAATCGGCTCCCAATTTTCCTTCCAGTAAGTTGCTTTAGAACGAATATTTGGATTGCGCATTTCATCCCATTCGACTTGAGAGACGTAAATTTTAGCATTCGGAAAAGTAGAAACTAAGTTTTCCCCTTCCAATTTTGTTAAACCGCTCGCATGGTCAAAATGCAAATGGGTCATCAATATAATATCAATATCCTTTGGAGTTAACCCTAGCTTTTGTAAACTTTCTTCAATATTTGAAGTCTCCGTCACTCCATAGTTGCGAATTTGCTTTTCATTGAGTTTATTTCCAATACCACTATCAATCATAAAATTTTTCCCGTTATATTGTATTAAAATCGGTTCACAAGCTAGTTCAATTTGATTTTTCTCATTTACTGGGTATTTTCTAGTCCAAAGTGGTTTTGGAACTACGCCAAACATAGCCCCTCCATCGAGGGACGTCACACCACCATCTAACCAAGTTAAAGTCATATCGTGAAACTGAAGTTTGTCCATCCATTTCTCCCCCTCATTTGAATAAAACAGATAATTTATATATATTTTTGTGAACATTTTTCAATTTATTTGGATAAATCCCCATTTGTTTACATTATTTCTTTACAAACTGCGCCTCTAAACGATATATTGGCTGCCCTTTAGAAGAAAACTTTTCTTCATATTCCGTGCGAATGTTATCTTCCGGCTCATTAGCATGTAAATCTAATGACACATCTTTCAATAGCATCCCGTATTGGGACATGCTCACTAACGAAAATTCAAACAGCCCTCGGTTATCCGTTTTAAAATGGATTTCTCCATTATCGATAAAAATCGACTCATAGATTTTCAAAAATCCTTCATGGGTTAGCCTTCGTTTAGCATGCCGATTTTTCGGCCATGGATCTGAGAAGTTCAAATAAATTCGTTCCACATCATTTTTTTGGAAATATTTTTCAAGTTGCGAACCATCCACATTTAATAAGCGTAAATTTGATGGCGAATCTGCATCTAATACTTTTTCCAATGCACTCACAATGACGCTCGTATACATTTCAATACCGATATAATTAATATCCGGGTTTGCTTGCGCCATTCCTGTAATAAATTGGCCTTTCCCAGTACCAACTTCTATATGAATCGGCTTATCATTACCAAATATTTCATTCCATTTCCCTTTCCATTCTTCTGGATTCGGAATGATGACTTCTGGATGACTTTCAATAAATTCACGTGCCCAAGGTTTATTTCGTAATCTCACTACATACCCTACTTTCTATGTTGTTCCTATATTCTAAATGATTAATATAATCATTTCCATAATAGATTCACTTTTTTCCTATAGCAACTTTCCAACTTTGTGGAAGAGCTTTAACCTGAATCTCCTGATTTTTCATTAATGGAAGTTTTTCTCCATCCACATGACCTATTAACGTTTTTTCTACTTTCAACGTAAACTGTTCTGCCTTAAATTGAGTAACTTCTTTTAATTTTTCATGAACTCCAAAGCAAACCGTCACAAACAAAAGAAGTAATTTTATTCTCGATAGATTATGTACAATCGTTAATTCAATTTTTCCATCATTCACCTTTGACCGGGGAGATATTTTCATACCTCCACCAAAATAAGGCTGGTTGCTAATACATGCAAACCACACATTATTATATTTTACCTTTCGACCATCAACTACTTCGTGGATATCTCCCCCCACTGCAATAATCAATATTTCTTCTGCTGATTTTTGAGCAATATTTTTTGCAATTTTTTTTGCGTGTCCAGCATATTCGGTAATATGTTTTTCATGCGGTAGGGAAAAAGACTTTTTCATTTTTTCCCATATAATTTTACCTTTTCCACTACCTGCATGCTCATTGATAATAAAATGAATTTTCACATTACTACTCCTCTTGATTTTGAACAATCCATGTATCACGATTAAAAGAAGTTGTTTGCACATTATTTAAAATAACTTGAGCAGCTTGAATTTGTCCTTTTTTCATTGGAGATGGAGAATATCTTAATTGTTGTAACCACTCTGGATATTCTCGTTTATCGACTAATTGGATATTGTAAGGAACTCCAGGATAATCAAAGTAACCATTTCGTGATAACAATATTTTTCGAATTGGGAATTGTACATCATTGTTTGAGAATAACAAAGATACAATTTTTTCCATCCTATCTAGCTGGATGATTGGGTTTAATACTTTTTCAGCTCGTTCACCGAATTTTTTCGTCCAAAACCGTTCTCCATCAGCAACATACACCGCTGAATCTTCTTGCTCAATCACCGTAATACATAAACATTCCGTCGGTGTTAATATGATGACATCTAATTCAACTGGAGCTTTTTTAATTTTTAATATTGGATAGTAAAATATTAAATAATTATCCGGTAAACGCTGCAATATCGTTCGCAAAAAACCATCTCGATAAAATCGTGGATCGATGTAAGATTTCTCTAACAATGTGGAACTTGCCCATTTCAATTGGAAATGAAAAAATTGATCTAAAAACATTCGTTTTAATTCTTCTAATGTTTCTGGTTTATAAACAATATTTGGCTCAAAAATTAGAGTCGTTTCTTCATCTGGTTGTTCTGACATTAATTCATGGGAAACATCAACAGATTCAACATCTTCTTCCTCTTCGACATCTTGCTGTTTTTTGCTAAAAATCCTTTTAAAAAAGGATGGCCGTTTTCGTTCTTCTTCTTCTTCAAAATGTTCCCAAGTAACGGTTGTTTCCCCATTTAACCAATTATGCTTCACTTTATCCCATTG
>JAAYHP010000258.1 GCA_012735355.1 Lysinibacillus sp.
CAGTTTTACTTAAAAAAGCAGCAGGTCTTGACAACGGTTCAGGCGAACCAAACCGTAATAAAGTTGCGACGGTTAAACGTGATAAAGTTCGCGAAATCGCTGAACAGAAAATGCCAGACTTAAACGCTGCATCAGTTGAAGCGGCGATGGCTATGGTTGAAGGTACAGCACGAAGCATGGGAATTGTTATTGAAGACTAATTCCATGTTATTGATTGTCTTTTCGTGAGGTTGCGCAAGTTCTATGGAACCCGCAACCTTTATTCGTGGGAGGTAAAATTCCGCTAAAACCACAAAGGAGGAAAATATAATGGCTAAACAAAGCAAAAGAATGCAAGAACTTGCAAAATTAGTAGATCGTACGAAATTATATTCAGTAGAAGAAGCGGTTGCTTTAGCTAAACAAACAAGCAACACTAAATTCGATTCAACAGTTGAAGTAGCTTTCAGATTAAACATTGATACACGTAAAAACGACCAACAAATCCGCGGAGCAGTTGTGCTTCCAAACGGAACTGGTAAAACTCAACGTGTATTAGTTTTCGCGAAAGGTGAAAAACTAAAAGAAGCAGAAGCAGCTGGAGCAGACTACGTAGGCGATGCTGACTACATCAACAAAATCCAACAAGGTTGGTTTGACTTTGATGTAATCGTTGCTACACCTGATATGATGGGTGAAGTTGGTAAACTTGGTCGTGTATTAGGACCAAAAGGTTTAATGCCAAACCCTAAAACAGGAACAGTTACATTCGACGTTGCGAAAGCAATTGCAGATATTAAAGCTGGTAAAGTAGAATACCGTGCAGACAAAGCAGGTATCGTTCATGCTCCTATCGGTAAAGCTTCATTCGAAACTGAAAAATTAGTAGAAAACTTCTTAGCTGTATTTGAAGCAATTCAAAAAGCAAAACCTGCTGCAGCTAAAGGTACTTACATGAAATCTGTAAACATCACTACTACGATGGGACCATCAATCAAAATTGATGCTTCTAGCGTATCAGTTAACTAATAAATATATAAATAAAACTCTTGACAACCATCCTCTCGCTTAGTATTATGGATGTTGTTATAAATAACGATTCATTTGTACCGTAGACAGTAGGGGTGCATATAGCACTTAAACTTCCCTACCGAGGACATAAAAACGAATTCTTTTTAAAAGATGATGACTTTTTATGCCTTCGTGTGTCTACACGAAGGCTTTTGTTTTATCGGTATGAATGACCCATTCTAATAGGAGGTGTCAAAATGTCTAAAGCAATTGAAGCAAAAAAAGTACAAGTACAAGAAATTGCAGACAAGTTCAAAAATGCTTCTTCAGTAGTTGTAGTTGATTACCGTGGTTTAAACGTTGCTCAAGTGACAGAATTACGTAAACAACTTCGCGAAGCAGGTGTTGAATTCAAAGTATACAAAAACACTTTAACTCGCCGTGCTACTGAAGTTGTAGGCTTAGAAGGACTTAACGAATATTTAACAGGTCCGAATGCAATTGCATTCTCTACTGAAGACGTAATTGCTCCAGCTAAAATCATCAACAACTTCGCTAAAGAAAACGAAGCGCTTGAAATTAAAGCTGGTGTGATTGAAGGAAACGTAGCTACAGTTGATGAAGTGAAAGCTCTTGCAGAACTTCCATCTCGCGAAGGTCTACTTTCTATGCTTTTATCTGTACTACAAGCTCCAATCCGCAACTTCGCTCTTGCGACAAAAGCAGTTGCAGATCAAAAAGAAGAACAAGGTGCGTAATTTTTCGCTTAAAAAAATATCTTAACTTAAGGCAAATCGCCTAACAAAAAATACCTATATAGGAGGAAAACATAAAGACTAAAGAACAAATTATTGAAGCTATTAAAGAAATGACAGTTCTTGAATTAAACGATTTAGTAAAAGCTATCGAAGAAGAATTCGGTGTAACAGCTGCTGCTCCTGTAGCAGTAGTTGCTGGTGGTGCTGCTGGTGCTGCTGAAGAAAAAACTGACTTTGATGTAGTATTAGCTGGCGCTGGCGACCAAAAAATCAAAGTTATCAAAGTTGTACGTGAAATCACTGGTCTTGGCTTAAAAGAAGCAAAAGAATTAGTTGACAACGCTCCGAAACCACTTAAAGAAGGCGTTGGTAAAGAAGAAGCTGAAGAAATCAAAGCTAAACTTGAAGAAGTTGGCGCTTCTATCGAACTTAAGTAATAGCCTACTTAAGTATTGTATAAATAAAGAAAGCTCGTCGAAATTGGCGAGCTTTTCTTCATTTTCTTCAGGGAGGACCGCAGATGACTGAACACTATTATTCACAGAAACCTCAAACGGAAAGTAAACCGCAGATATGGCGTTTTACTCTTTTAGGTCACTCCTTTATTTTCGAAACAGATTCAGGAGTGTTTAGTAAAAGCGAGGTAGATTTTGGATCCCGTGTGCTAATTGACACGTTTACTATGCCTGAAATTGAAGGGGCAATTTTTGATGTTGGTTGTGGTTATGGCCCAATTGGTTTAGCGATCGCAAAACAATATCAGGACCGAACAGTGTATATGATGGATATTAATGAACGGGCTGTTCAATTAGCGAAGAAAAACGCTGAACGGAACGGAATCCAAAATGTACGGGTATTTCAGAGTGATGGCGTTTCAAAAGTGGAAGAAGTGCCAGTTGCTGCAGTATTGACAAATCCGCCAATAAGGGCAGGGAAAGAAACGATCTTCAAAATTTATGATGGGGCTTACGATGTATTATGTAGCGGTGGAGAGCTGTGGATTGTCATCCAAAAGAAACAAGGTGCACCATCCACATTGAGATATTTAGAGGAAAAATTTCGGAACGTTGAAGTTGTTGAAAAGAAAAAAGGTTATTGGATTATCAAAGCTGAAAAGTAAACAGAAATTCGTTAAATATTGACTTGACAAATCGGCTATGATAACATAATAAAATGCAAAAATATTATTTTGTGGGAGTATGTCCTTTTGTATGCAATGAATTCTTCGTGGGTATACTTGCCATGAATAAGTTAATTTTAACCGAAAATGAGGTTTTAAAAAAGTCTCGTTTTCTTTTTGTCTTTGGAAATCATACACTATTTCTTTGATTTTGCAAAGACCTATTATCGCTTTATTGAGGGGTGAATAAGTTGACAGGTCAACTAGTTCAGTACGGACGACACCGCCAGCGTAGAAGCTTTGCGCGTATTCAAGAGGTGCTGGAGCTTCCAAATTTAATTGAGATTCAAACAGCCTCTTACGACTGGTTCCTTAAAGAAGGATTACTTGAAATGTTTAAAGACATTTCTCCAATTGAAGATTTCACTGGAAATCTATCACTTGAATTCATCGATTATTCATTAGGTGAGCCTAAATATGATGTCGATGAGTGTAAGGAGCGCGATGTAACTTATGCTGCACCATTGCGCGTAAAGGTACGTCTCCATAACAAAGAAACTGATGAAGTAAAAGAACAAGATGTCTTCATGGGTGATTTCCCATTGATGACAGAAACAGGAACATTCATTATCAATGGTGCCGAACGTGTAATTGTATCCCAATTAGTTCGTTCTCCAAGTGTTTACTATCATGATAAGACAGATAAAAACGGGAAAAAGGGATACGGTGCAACAGTTATTCCTAACCGTGGCGCATGGTTAGAATTTGAAACAGATGCAAAAGATATCGTTTATGTTCGTATCGACCGTACTCGTAAATTACCGGCAACAGTGCTACTTAGAGCACTAGGTTTCGGTTCGGATCAAGAAATCTTAGACATTCTTGGCGACAACGAGTACTTAAGAAATACGTTAGAAAAAGATAATACAGATAGCACTGAAAAAGCGTTATTAGAAATTTATGAACGCTTACGTCCTGGTGAACCACCGACAGTTGAAAGTGCGAAAAGCTTGTTATATTCTCGCTTCTTCGATGCTAAACGTTACGATTTAGCAGCCGTTGGGCGTTATAAAATGAATAAAAAACTTCATATAAAAAATCGCCTATTTAACCAAGTGATTGCTGAAACATTAGCAGATCCTGAAACAGGCGAAATTTTAGTTGAAAAAGGAACGGTTTTAGATCGACGTACGTTAGATAAAATCATTCCTTATTTAGAGAACGGTATTGGATTCCGTACACTATCCCAAGTAGGTGGTGTATTAGATGAAGATGTCACAATACAATCCATTAAAATCTTTGCCCCTAATGAGGATGAAGAAAAAGTAATTAACGTCATCTCAAACGCTTATATCGATGAAGAGGTAAAACATTTAACGCCAGCTGATATCATTGCTACAATGTCTTATTTCTTCAATTTGCTTTATGGCGTAGGAAATATAGATGATATTGACCATTTAGGTAATCGTCGCTTACGTTCTGTTGGCGAATTGTTGCAAAACCAATTCCGTATTGGACTTTCCCGTATGGAACGAGTGGTGCGTGAACGCATGTCAATTAATGATACAGCGTCTATCGTACCGCAACAATTAATCAATATTCGTCCTGTTATTGCTGCGATTAAAGAGTTCTTTGGTAGCTCCCAATTATCGCAATTCATGGACCAAACAAACCCACTTGCAGAATTAACGCATAAACGTCGACTTTCCGCATTAGGACCTGGTGGTTTAACGAGAGAACGTGCAGGTATGGAAGTGCGTGACGTTCACTATTCTCACTATGGTCGCATGTGTCCGATTGAAACGCCGGAAGGTCCAAACATCGGGCTAATTAACTCGCTATCTTCTTAAGCGAAAGTAAATAAATTTGGTTTTATTGAAACACCTTATCGTAAAGTGGACCCTGAAACTGGTCGAGTGACAGAGCAAATTGACTACCTTACAGCAGATGAAGAAGATAACTACATCGTTGCTCAAGCAAACTCTCCATTAAATCCAGATGGAACGTTTGCAAATGAAGAAGTATTAGGGCGATTCCGTGGAGATAACACGGTGTTTAAGCGTGAACACGTTGACTACATGGACGTTTCACCTAAACAAGTAGTCTCTGCTGCCACAGCATGTATTCCTTTCTTAGAAAACGACGACTCCAACCGAGCGTTGATGGGTGCGAACATGCAACGTCAAGCGGTGCCTTTATTGCAACCTGAAGCGCCGTTCGTTGGAACTGGAATGGAATATGTAAATGCTCGAGACTCTGGAGCTGCGGTTGTAAACAAATACGAAGGTATTGTAGAGCACGTTGAATCCCGAGCAATTCATGTTCGTCGTATCGAAGTGAAGGATGGAAAAGAAGTAAAAGGTGAATTAGATAAATATAAACTTCAAAAATTCCAACGTTCAAACCACGGTACTTGCATTAACCAACGACCTATCGTAAAAGTTGGCGATCGGGTAAAACCAAAGGATATTTTAGCAGACGGTCCTTCTATGGATAAAGGCGAACTTGCTCTTGGACGTAACGTTCTTGTTGCCTTCATGACTTGGGAAGGTTTCAACTACGAAGACGCGATTATTATGAACGAACGTCTTGTAAAAGATGATGTATATACATCTATTCATATTGAAGAATATGAATCTGAATCTCGCGATACAAAACTAGGACCAGAAGAAATTACTCGTGATATTCCAAATGTTGGTGAAGATGCTCTTCGCAACTTAGATGATCGCGGTATTATTCGAATCGGTGCAGAAGTACGCGATGGTGATATTTTAGTAGGTAAGGTAACGCCAAAAGGGGTTACTGAATTAACGGCTGAAGAGCGATTATTACACGCTATTTTCGGCGAAAAAGCTCGCGAAGTTCGAGATACTTCATTGCGGGTACCACATGGTGCAGGCGGTATCGTTCTAGACGTAAAAGTCTTTAATCGTGAAGATGGCGACGAGTTACCACCAGGTGTAAACCAATTAGTTCGTGTTTATATCGTTCAAAAACGTAAAATACGCGTTGGTGACAAAATGGCCGGTCGTCACGGTAACAAAGGGGTCATCTCTCGTATATTACCTGAAGAAGATATGCCGTTTTTACCTGATGGAACACCTGTCGATATCATGTTAAACCCACTGGGCGTACCATCTCGTATGAACATCGGACAAGTTTTAGAACTTCACTTAGGTATGGCCGCACGTTTACTCGGCGAATACATGGCTACACCTGTATTTGACGGAGCAAATGAGGAAGATGTTTGGAGCACGATGGAAGAAGCGGGAATGAGCCGCGACGGTAAAACGGTGCTTTACGACGGTCGTTCAGGGGAACCATTTGATAACCGCGTATCAGTCGGTATCATGTATATGATTAAATTAGCCCACATGGTTGACGATAAACTTCATGCTCGTTCAACAGGACCATACTCACTTGTAACGCAACAACCACTGGGTGGTAAAGCTCAATTTGGTGGTCAGCGTTTCGGAGAGATGGAGGTATGGGCTCTCGAAGCTTACGGTGCAGCTTATACACTACAAGAAATTTTAACTATTAAATCCGATGATGTTGTAGGACGTGTAAAAACGTACGAAGCAATTGTTAAAGGTGAAAGTGTTCCAGAACCTGGTGTACCAGAAAGCTTCAAAGTATTAATAAAAGAACTTCAATCGTTAGGTTTAGACGTGAAAATGCTAACCGTTGACGATGAAGAAATTGAACTGCGAGATATGGATGATGATGATGATCTTCAGCCAGCAGATGCATTAAATATTTTACCAACTAAAGAAGAAAAGCCTGTTGAAACCCATGAATAATTTCAAGGGCAGGTCCACTTGTCCTGCCCCTTTTCTTCTCTAACTTGTGTTTAACAAACTTGTCATTGATTCATTATTATTGAGCTATGGAATGTCTAAAGGACTTATACTAAAGGGAGGTAGGCTCCTTGATCGACGTTAATGAATTCGAATTTATGAAAATTGGTTTAGCTTCACCGGACAAAATTCGTTCTTGGTCTTATGGAGAAGTTAAAAAACCTGAAACGATTAACTATCGTACATTAAAACCTGAAAAAGATGGTTTATTCTGTGAACGCATTTTCGGTCCAACAAAAGACTGGGAATGTCATTGCGGTAAATATAAACGCGTTCGCTATAAAGGTGTCGTTTGTGACCGATGTGGTGTTGAAGTAACGCGTGCGAAAGTTCGTCGTGAACGCATGGGTCACATTGAACTGGCAGCACCTGTTTCTCACATTTGGTATTTCAAAGGAATTCC
>JAAYHP010000036.1 GCA_012735355.1 Lysinibacillus sp.
ATTCCATACCATAGTATTTTACATTTTTCTGTCGAAAATGCTGGCACATTCGATTTAGATGCAGAGCTAAAAATATGGGTTTCCGGTAGTGGATTACCTATTCAAAAGACATTTAATAAGAATACGAATATTTATAGTGTTCAACGGGTTCTTGCGGAATATGTGTTGAAATAGAAGTAATCATGCGAACAATTCTGGGTAATTCCTGATTGTTCGTTTTTTTTAAATACGGTCGCTTAGTTTAACGATATTCACTGAAACATTCTTCCACTTGAAACGTAAGAAAGTAAGCTAGTTATTTTTTGAAGATAAATGCAGGTGATTAAATGGAGACTTATACATATCAAGCATCAATAGCTAAAGGTTCTACAAAAATGTTTGAAATTAAAAATATCGATGGCAAAGTGGTAGGAAGTTTTCAACGGTATTACCAATCTACATTGCATAGCGTAATGGATAATCTAATAGGTAATGATAATTTGATTGTTCGAATGAAGGCAATGGATGGGGAAGGCAATCTTAAAATTGATGCTTTTCGTAAAAATTACCCCATTAAAAAGCCGGATTATTATATTCACATAGTCGATGATAGTGGAATGGAAAAAAACTTTCATGCGAGACAACTCAATAATATTTTGATTAATCCAGAGTTTTTAATAAAAAGTAATGGCGTTGAAATTATTTCTAAAACTGCATTTTTAGACTGGGTCCGTTTTTATGAAAAAGGAATGGAAGTCGCAAGATGGCGTGTTAGACCGAAAGAAAAGTTAAAAGCCTATATTGAAATTGAAGAACATGCCTCAATTAAAGAACCGCTCTTTTACGCCGTTTTAGGACAGATGCTATATTATATAGGGCAATAGTAAGGATCAGATAGATTTTTATAAAGAAGGGGAATAACGAAATGATTCAATATAAAGACGAACAACTCACCGTGTTTGAAAGCCAACTGTATAAAACTACATCCACCGTTATCCAAACGGAAGATTGCGTGATTGTCGTGGATCCTTGCTTACTTCCCTTTGAAATCGATGCAATTCGTGAGTATGTTATGAATATTAAAGGAAGTCGCCCGATTTATCTAGTTATGACCCATTCCGATTGGGACCATATTGTAGGGGCTGGTGCATTTCCAGAAGCGACAGTCATAGCAAGTGAAGCCTTTAAGACTAAAAATCAAAAGGATATCGTTGAACAAGCAAAAGCTTTTGATGATCAATATTATATTGATCGAAAGATACCCGTTATTTATCCGAATGTGGATATAGCAGTGACAGAAGATAGTCAGCAGGTAAAAATTGGCAACACGACACTTACATTTTATTTAGCAAAAGGGCATACGGATGATGGGATTTATACAATCGTTGAGCCTAAAGGTGTTTGGATTGCAGGGGATCATTTATCGGATATTGAATTTCCGTTTATTTATTCTAGTTCAAAGGATTACATCGATACTTTAGAAAAAACGGACGTGATTTTAAACAATCATCAAATCAATGTCCTTATTCCAGGGCATGGACATGTAACATGTAGCAAAAAGGAGATTCTTAAAAGAAAAAATGATGGTCTTCAGTATATTGAGAACTTGAAAAAAGCGATTCAGTCGAATGCAGATCATGAACATTTGATTGCCCCTTATCCATATAAAAGAAGTTTAATAGAATGTCACGCGGAAAATGTACAGTTTTTAATAAAGGAAATGGAAGAAGATTAAATAGCGGAGAATGGAAATGAATATCTATATGACAACATAGCCAATGAATATCCATTCTCCGCTGAAATAATCACCAATTATTGATTAAAACTATCTTCCCTATATGTTTGCCTGCTTCTAAGTATTTATGAGCTTTTGCGACTTCATCGAAGGTAAAAATGTTTTCGTCAAGTAGAGGATGTAGCTTTCCCTCTTCCACGATGTTCGCTACTTTCTCTAAAATTTCTCCATATTCTTGTCGCGATTCCTTGTTCATCAATTTTAACAATAAGAATGTAACATGTAAGGAAAGTCCTTTAGCTTGTAATGGTGATAAGTCATGGGTTGAACGGGCAGCGATGGCGAGATCTGTTCCATGAGGTGATGCTGCTTCAAAGGAGCGATCTAAGTTCTCACCGCCAACTGTGTCAAACACAATGCCAAAGCCTTTTCCATCTGTATATTTTTGTATATAGTCTTGGACGCTTTCTTCTCGATAATTGATTGTGACGTCTGCACCTAGTTTAGCACCAATCTCACATTTTTCTTTTGAAGAGGCTGTTGTGTAAACTTTCGCTCCGGCCCATTTCGCCAGTTGAATGGCAACATGACCTACTCCACCCGTTGCAGCGTGGATTAATATGGCTTGTCCTGGAATTAACTTCGCGCGGTTAAACAATGCTTCCCAAGCAGTAAGTGTAACGAGAGGTAAAGCTGCTGCTTCTTCCATTGTGATATTTTTCGGCTTATGGGCAAGTAAATTCGCATCAGCAAGCATATATTCTGCCAAAGCGCCACTAGCCATTCCTTTAAACCCACCGGCACAGCCAAAAACTTCATCTCCTACTTGAAATTTTGTTACACCTTCACCGCCTTCAACAACAACTCCTGCAACATCTCCATGTAATATTGCTGGAAACTCAGGAGCAGCTTGAACTACCCCAGCACGTACTTTTGTATCAATCGGGTTAACGCTCGTTGCTTTAACTTGAATAAGTACGTGACCGGGAATGATTTCAGGTTTAGGAATTTCCTTAAGTTGAAAGACTTCAGGTTTTCCAAAGGATACAATAATTTGAGCTTTCACTATACCACTCCTTTTTAATGATAGGTTGAAAGAGGAGAAGATTTTATTCTTACTAAACTATATTATAAGTTTTATAGAAAAGGTATGTGTTATGTATTTTTTGTTCAACAATTGAAAATCTAAAGATGCGTAGGCTGTCATTTTCGCTCTTCCAAATTATTTAATTTTCCAGCAATTCTTAGTATTCCCTTTCATTTATTCTTCATGCGAAATGGATAGATTTGGTG
>JAAYHP010000259.1 GCA_012735355.1 Lysinibacillus sp.
CCGTCACTCCAATCAATTTTCGTTGCATATCATTTTTTTACTATGCTACTTCACTGATTCTTAATTAAATTAGCTATATGTCCCAACCTCTTTACCTTACATTAAATTTTTATAGAAAAGTTTAATATGTATAAATTTTTTCATAAAATTAATTGAAAACGGAATCATATTGAACAATATGTGAACTATTTCACTTTTAGTTTTCTTTTGAATACAATAGATGTACAATGAAGTTAAGTTGATATATAACAATTTGTCCACTTCTTAAATAAAACGGAAATTGTTATATAACAAAAATATTCTTTTGGAGGAGATTCCAGAATGTGGGTATTAACAGTTTTTGAAAACGATTCATTCCGTATCTTTGAGTTTGTGGAGAAAAAGGAAGCGACGTTAGCACTTCAAAAGTATGGTGAGTCCGCAATTTTATCCTTTACAAAATAAATTAATACATTATGAAATAGATTTAAGGGGGCGACGAAATATTCGAACCCCTTTTTTTAATGACCACAATATAAACTACTACCCTAATTTCTATTATTTAATCCTATTAAAATGTGACAATTTTGTGAAAATATATTTTTCCTCCACAATCCGACATTTTTTTCAAAACAAATAGTATACAATAAAATAGCTTCAACACCATCTATCAACTTTAAATAACTAACAATTGTTTACTGGAGGAATAGGAATGGTTAACACGCTATATAAGAAAGTGTTGAAAGTTTTTATTGAAATTAAAAGAAAAGATATGTATCGTAAAGCTCAAGAATTAGGTTTTACACATCCGGATGTTGTAAATTGTAGTCAGCAATTGGACCAATTGCTCAATAAATATACTAAAGAAGCAGCATAATATAGATGGTGATTTGATTAAATATATTTGAATAGTACCCACCAAAGCTATACTTTTTGATGGGTACTATTTTTATTTTCTTTTTAAAGGGTTGTCTGAAACTCCAGAATAATCTTGTTTTGCATGGACAAATACAAATTCATTTTCCGGATATCTGTAAGCAGTTAATTTCCCTCCGAAAACTACACCTTGATCGATATTTATAGTATTGTTAACGATTAACGGCTCTTCTTTTGGATCGTGTCCCCAAACAACTAATAATTCCCCTTTATAATGATTAAACCAATCTCTTCGAATCGGTTTTCCTTTTTCATCCATTCCTGCTACATCACCATATCGGCAAAAGCTTTTTATCTTTTCCGATTCTGTTCCTATATATTTTTCACGAATTCCTGCATGTACACAAACGACTTTCTTTTCACCATTTAATGTTAAAATGTAATGTGAAGGTACATTCATTAATAAGTCTCTTAACTCTTTTTTCAATCTTTTCGCGGATTTCTCTCCATGTTCTTTTTCGTAATGAAGAAACTCTTCTTCCACCTTCTCATCGCCGTGTCGCAGTTGTACTTTTCTTCCATCTAACCACCGAGCAATTTTCCAACCGTGGTTGCTATCAATCATATAACAAATTCCTGCATTCATATGTTTTAAAAAAAATTCCATTGTTTGAATTGATTTAGGTCCCCTACTCATTATATCGCCAAGGGAAATAATTTTTCGATTATTTGGATGCACGTACAGTCCTTGTTTATTTTTTTGATAACCTAGTTTTTCTAAAAGTTCTAACCATTCGTCATAACAACCATGAATATCTCCAATAATGTCTACACCATTTTCAATTTCGATAAACACTTTTTTTAAACCCCTTTATTTTTTATCAATTCTTTATTATTATTAAAGCAATGATATCCTTTATTCATAATTCATGTTACATAAGATTTGACACAACTCGAAATTTCATGCATATTAATATGAAACAAACTGTTCAATATAATAATAAAACAGCGTAACGAAGACTAGTAAGTAGCACACTGTTGGAAAGAGAGCGATGCCCATAGGCTGAAAGGCATTGTACAAATAAGAGCTACCGAACCTGCTTCGCTAGCTTCTAGCAAAAACTAGACGCTACTCAAGCGTTATTTGAGGTAAAGTGGGATTATTTTAATCCAATTTAGGTGGTACCGCGGAAACTCCTTTTTCGCCCTAATATTTAGGGTGAAAAGGGTTTTTTTTATTTTTTATGAACATTGTACAAGGATGGATATATATGGAGAAAAAAAGAATTGTCGTTAAAATTGGTTCAAGTTCTCTTACGAATCCTAATGGAGAAATTGATTACGATAAAATACAAGATCATGTAAATGCGATGAGCAAACTAGTAGAAAAGGGTCATGAAGTTTTGCTTGTGTCTTCCGGTGCAGTGGCAGCTGGTTTTAGAAAATTAGGCTACCCTAGCCGACCAGTTACACTGAAAGGAAAACAAGCAGCTGCAGCCGTTGGACAAAGCTTACTTGTTCAATTGTACGCGGAAAGTTTTGCAAAGTACGATATTACAACGGCACAAGTATTATTAACCCGCGAAGACTTTTCAAAAAAAGAACGCTACAAAAATGCTTTTGCTACTTTTAGTGAACTGTTGGAACGAAGCATTTTACCGATTATTAATGAAAACGATACAGTTTCGGTGACAGAACTTACATTTGGTGACAACGATATGTTATCCGCTTTAGTGAGCGGTCTCGTCCATGCGGATCAACTGATTATCTTAACGGATATCAATGGCTTTTATGATGATAACCCACAAAAAAACCCAAATGCCAAACGCATCCAACATTTAACTGAAATTACAGATGATATGTTAAATATGGCATCTGGTGCAGGCTCTAAAGTAGGTACTGGTGGGATGCAATCAAAACTTCTTGCTGCTCGAACTGCCCTTCAAGCTGGTGTCAAAGTGTTTATCGGTAAAGGTGAAGGCGAAAATAAACTGATTGACATTTTAGAAGGGCG
>JAAYHP010000260.1 GCA_012735355.1 Lysinibacillus sp.
AAATTGCCCCACCTAAAAGTAATCCCGTTTGTAAACCGATGACTGTTAAAATCGGAATAATAGCATTTTTTAACGCATGTTTGTAGACTACGATAAACATTTTTTGCCCCTTTGCGCGAGCAGTTCGAATATAATCTGAACGCATCACTTCTAACATCGATGAACGAGTCATTCTTGCAATGATCGCCATCGGAATTGTAGCAAGGGCTAGTCCAGGTAAAGTTAAATGTTTAAGTGTCGATAAAAATTGATCGAACCTTCCTTGAATTAACGTATCTATTAAATAAAAGTGGGTGATGGCCGTTACAGGATCTCGCACTTCTTCACGGCCCGAAGTCGGAAACCATCCTAAATTAATACTGAACAACCATTGTTCTAATAAACCGAGCCAAAAAATGGGCATGGAAACACCAATTAACGCAATCACCATTGCAACATAGTCAAACCACGTATTTTGGAACCAGGCTGATATGATTCCTGCATTCATCCCGATAACAACCGCAATAATCATGGCAAAAATGGCTAGCTCAAAAGTCGCAGCGAGATACGGCCAAATTTCTTTTGCAATTGGTTGCCTCGTTCGGAGAGACTCCCCTAAATCTCCCGAAAGTAGTCCTTTTAAGTAATCAAAATATTGTATATACCAAGGATTGTTTAATCCTAAACTCTCTCGCAGTGCTGCCACCGCTTCTTTTGTAGCTAATTGTCCTAAAATGACTTGTGCCGGGTCCCCTGGTATAGCACGGATGATTAAAAATACAATAAAGGTCATTCCAAGTAGCACTGGAATTAATTGGAGCAATCTTTTCCCGATGTAGTGAAGCATGTTCTTCACCTCTCTACAAAATGTAAATTAGCGCCAAGCACCCAAAGGAGAATGCTTGGCACCAACTCATTATTGAATGGTTACGTTCGATAATAAATCGGATCCAGTTGGATGTGGCTTGAAGTTCGTTAACCCTTTTTTCGCAGCAAGTAGAGGTGTTGAGTGCGCTAAAGGAACCCATGGTGCATCTTCTTTAATGATTACTTGCGCTTGTTTATATAGCTCATTTCGTTTTTCTTCATCCACTTCTGATTGGGCTTGAACTAGCAAGTTATGAACTTCATCATTCGAATAATAGGAATAGTTGTTACTTCCAATATTGTCTTGGTCAAGCAATGTGTAAATGAAGTTGTCTGCGTCCCCATTGTCGCCAGTCCATCCTAATAAGAAGGCATCATATTCACCGTTTTTCGCCATTTCTAAATACGTTGCCCATTCAGCTGATTTAATTTCTGATGGAATACCAACATCTTGTAAGTTTTTCTGAATCGCTTCTGCTACCTTACGTCCGTCTGGCATGTATGGACGTGGCACTGGCATCGCCCATAGTTCAATTGGCGTTCCATCGTAACCTGCTTCAGCTAGTAATGCTTTCGCTTTTTCAGGATCATAAGCGTAATCTTGAATATCGTCGTTATATCCGCTAATTGTTGGTGGCATAGGATTCACAGCTGGAATCGCTCTTCCTAAGAAGAAGGCATCCACAATTGCTTGCTTATCAATGGCATGGTTTACAGCTTGACGCACTAATTTATTGTCAAATGGCGGACGTGTAACCGTTAGTCCTAAATAACCAATGTTCATCGATGGACGTTCAACGAGTTGTAACGCCGGATTTCCTTCTATTGTTTTTGCATCTGACGGGTTAATGCCATCTGCTAAATCGATATCTCCTGCAATTAATGCATTTAAGCGGGCAGAGTTATCAGGAATTGAACGGAAAATCACTTTTTCCAATTTTGGTAACCCTTCTTGCCAATAACCATCAAACTTCTCAATCGTAATGGAATCATTACGTTTCCATTCCACAAACTTAAATGGTCCTGTTCCAACTGGATTTTCTCCAAAGCTTTCACCGTATTGTTCAAACGCTGTAGGTGATGCGATACCGAAGGAGAACATCGCCAAGTTTTTCAAAAACGGTGCTTGAGGTCTCGTTAATTTAAAGACAACAGTATGTTCATCTTCAGCAATCACCTCTTGAATAATATCTTTACCTTCTGCTTTAAACATCGAGTGGTAGTAGTAGAATTTTTCTTCCGCTCCACCTTTCCAGCGCTCGAAGTTTTTCACTACAGCCTCTGCGTTAAAGTCAGTCCCGTCATGGAACTTCACTCCTTCCCGCAGTTTGAACGTATAAGTTAAACCATCTTCACTAACATCCCAGCTTTCTGCAAGGCCTGGGTGAATCGTTGTATCTTGCTCACCGAAATTGACTAATGTTTCAAATAAGTTAACCGTTACTTTTGCCGATTCCCCATCTGTTACTATCGCTGGGTCTAATGCAACGGAATCTCCACCACGACCAAATACTAATATTTGCGGCACATCGGATGGTTGTGTTTCTCCCCCATCATTCGTTTCACCTTGTTGTTCTGAAGATTCATTATTACCACTACAAGCAGCTAAAAGGAAAATCAACAAAAATAGCCCTAGAGACCAAATTTTCTTATACATAAAAAACCTCCTGTTTCTTTGTATATGTCATTGCTGCGTTTCATCAAAAAGATGGCACGCAACAGAATGACCTGGTTTTACTTCCTTTAATTCCGGGACAGTCATTTTGCAAGTTAATGTTGCATAGGGACAGCGAGGATGAAATGCACAACCTGCTTCAGGTGTGGACTCCAAATCTCCTCTCATTAAAAGCGATTCTTTTTTATAAGTCGGATCTGGAATCGGGACCGAGGATAGAAGTACCTTCGTGTAAGGATGCAATGGTTCTTCATATAAAGACTCAGCATCCCCAATTTCTACAAGTTTTCCTAAATACATTACGCCTACCCGATCACTTATATGTCGAACTACCCCTAAATCATGGGCAATGAAGATGTAAGTTAACTTAAATTCATCTTGTAAGCGCTTCATTAAATTTAGAACTTGAGCTTGTATTGAGACATCTAACGCTGAACCTGGCTCATCGGCAATAATTAGTTTTGGATTTGTCATTAACGCCCTTGCAATGCCTATACGTTGCCTTTGACCGCCGCTAAATTGATGGGGATAACGTTTTCCGTGATAAGCATTTAATCCTACAATTTCAAGAAATTCCTTCACTAAATCCCTTCGAGCACTTTTACTTCCGATTCCATGAACGATAAGGGGTTCTTCCAAAATTTTTTCAATGGTATGTCTCGGATTTAATGAAGCATATGGGTCTTGAAAAACCATTTGTATATCCCGTCTAATTTTCCGCATTTCACTTTTCGATAAAGTTGTTAACTCAATCCCGTTAAAAGCAATTGAGCCATCGGTTGGTTCTAGTAATCCCATGATCATTCTTCCAGTTGTCGATTTGCCACAACCGGATTCACCGACAATTCCGAGGGTCTCTCCTTCGTATACTTCAAAGGAAACATCGTCCACCGCTTTTACTTCACTTTTCCTTTTAGATAAAATAGTTTTTTTCTTAGGGAAATATTTCTTTAAATTACTCACTTTCAGTAATAGGTCTGTCATGGAGAATCACCCCCTTGTCATCCAATAGGAAACATCTTGCTTTATGGCTTGGTGTAATATCGTATATTGGAGGATTTTCTTTGAAACAACGGTCCATAGCATATTCACATCTCGCTGCAAAACGACAACCTTCTCGTATAGAACCTGGTTTAGGAACCGTTCCAGGAATGGAGTACAATGTTTCTTTTTTTATTCGCATATCTGGAACGGATTGAATTAGCCCTTTTGTATAGGGATGCTTTGGATTTTTAAAAATTTCCAATACCGGTGCTTCTTCTACTATTTGACCACTGTACATGACAATTACCCGTTCACAAATTTCTGCCACAACTCCTAAGTCATGAGTAATGAGAAGAACGGCTGTTTTAAATTGTTTATTTAATTCTTTTAACAACTTCATGATTTGAGCCTGAATCGTAACGTCTAAGGCCGTTGTAGGTTCATCAGCAATAATTAGTTTCGGATTGCAAGCTAATGCCATAGCAATCATGACCCGTTGCCTCATTCCACCGGATAATTGATGTGGGTATTCCTTCATTAGTTCTTCCGCTCGTGGAAGTCCTACAAGTTTCATCATTTCTATGGCGTGATTTGCTGCCTTCTTTTTACTCCATTTATTGTGAATGCGAATCGCTTCAACTAATTGATTCCCAATTGTAAAAAGCGGATTTAGCGAAGTCATTGGTTCTTGGAAAATCATAGCAATGTCTTTACCGCGGATTTTCCTCATTTCTTTTTCCGATAGCTTCGTTAAATCCACACCGTCAAGCAATATTTCACCGGAAGTAATTTTTCCAGGTGGATTTGGAACGAGTCCCATAATGGATAAGGAAGTGACGCTTTTACCGCAACCGGACTCTCCTACAATCGCTAATATTTCACCTTCTTCAATATAAAAATCTATATGATCCACCGCAGGGATTTTCCCATCATTCGTGAAAAAAGTAGTTTCTAAATCTTTAACTTCTAGCAGCACTTTATTTTCCATGACTTCACCTCAACTTTAAGAAAATAGCCTTTGGTGCTTAAATATTCTATTTAGATAATCGAATTTGCTATATTTCAAATCTATCAATGATAGTTTTTTATGCGCAAAAGTACAGAATTATTCCTAATAGATTTCATAAACTTTCAAGTAGTGTGGATTCTTCGCTAATGGTGATATCCAACCTTTAGAATTAGCATTTCAACTGCTTAGAAACATAAAAAACGCTCAACCAGTCGCTTTTGACTGATTAAGCGTTATATAATTCATTATTCTAATTTTTGTATTTGGAATAAATCATAGTAGGCTCCCTTTTTCTCCATAAGGGATTCATGGGTACCCTCTTCAACTACTTCTCCATGATCAATGACATAAATTTTATCTGCATGGGTAATTGTAGATAAACGGTGGGCAATAATGATCGTCGTTCTATCGCTAGCTAACCTGTCTAAAGAATCTTGAATAAGGGCTTCACTTTCTAAATCAAGGGCAGATGTTGCTTCATCCAACACTAAAATTGGCGGGTTTTTCAAAAACACTCGTGCAATAGCGATCCGCTGCTTTTGTCCTCCAGAAAGCTTCACTCCCCGCTCACCCACTTTTGTGTCATAACCATCTGGTAATTCCATAATAAAATCATGGGCATTAGCCGCTTTCGCTGCAGCGATGACTTCTTCATCTGTCGCATCCGGTTTACCCATTAAAATATTTTTCTTTACCGAATCGCTAAACAATATGTTATCTTGTAACACAATCCCGATTTGAGAGCGCAATGATTGAATGTTCACATCACGAACGTCATTCCCATCAATTTTTACCGCGCCACTCGTCACATCATAGAATCGCGGGATCAGGCTGACGATTGTCGATTTTCCTCCACCACTCATCCCAACAAAAGCTGCCGTTTCACCTGGATAAATTGTAAAGTTCACATTTTTTAAAATTGTATTTCCTTCTTCTTCATATTTAAATTCAACATTTTCAAACTCTACTTTTCCCACTACCGGTGGCAACGCTTTTGCGTTTGGCTTATCTTGAACGTCATACTCTTCATCCATTAAACTAAACATCCGGTCCATCGATGCAATAGATTGAGTTAACGTCGTTGATGAATTCATTAATCTTCTTAATGGTGCATAAAGCCGCTCAATATATCCAATGAAGGCAGCCATCGTACCAACCGTTAAATTTCCATTAATAACTTGGAAACCCGCATAACCGATCACCAAAAGAGGAGCAATATCCGTAATCGTATTAACGACGGCGAAGGATTTTGCATTCCATTTCGTATGATCAATTGACTTATCTAAAAAGGCGCCGTTTTCTTTATCAAAAATCTTTTGTTCATGTTCTTCTAAAGCGAAACTTTTTACGATGCTAATTCCGCTTACCCGCTCATGTAAGTAACTTTGAACATTGGCTAATGCTTGGGAACGTTCCCGAGTTAACGAACGCAATCGACCGAAAAAATATTTCACGCTAATCGCAAATAAAGGCAATGAAATAATGGCAACAATCGTAAGTTGCCAGTCCATCGTTAACATAATACCAATGACAATCAATATCGTTGTCATATCTAACCATAAATTCATGAGCCCGATCATGACGAAATTTTTCGTCGCCTCAACATCATTAATAACTCGAGAAATTATTTCTCCTGCTCGGTTGTTAGAATAAAACTTTAGGCTAAGTTTTTGCAAGTGTACATACAATTCTTTTCGAATATCGAATAACACTTTATTCCCAACGTGTTGAGCAAAATATTGTCTATAATATTCAATAGGAGGACGGATAATAAAGAATATAATGATGGAACCGCCAAGCCAATTAATCAATTGTTCTATTTTATCTGAATCCGTTAACGCTGGATTTAAAATAATATCATCAATAACAATTTTCGTTAAAAAGGGGATAAAAAGAGGAATAGCGAACTTTATGACCCCGATGATTAATGTTAATATGATTTCCCAATAATAGGGTTTAACGAATCGCATATATCGTTTTATACTGTCCAAACTAGGTCACTTCCTTAAATCACTCTACTCGCACATTTCTTTCAAGTCTATTGTTTAAACATCTGAATCTCACTATACGCTATATTTTATCAAAATACTTTTTTAAAGTACTCCTTGATTTCACAATAAAAAGACGTCTCCGCGTTCGAGACGTCAATAATTTATTTATCATTCGATTGCAAATCTTTATAAAATAAATAACGATTCGTCCAAACTTCTATAAAATCTTGAGCAAAAGGGCCTCTCTTTTGTTTCACCCAGCTGAGTAGCTTCGTTACGTTACGCTTTAATATTTTATCAATCACTTCTGGGTAACCCATTTCATTTTTATGCTGTAAATATTCGTCTTCATCTAACAATGTATAAGTCTTATCGGGAAATACTTTTAAATCCAGGTCATAATCAATATATTTGATTGCATTGTTATCAAATACAAATGGAGAACTCATATTGCAGTAATAGTAAACCCCATCTTCCCGCAACATACAAATAATGTTAAACCAATGTTCTGCGTGAAAATAACATATGGAAGGTTCCCTTGTAAGCCAAGTACGTCCATCTGATTCTGTCACAAGCGTCCTGTCATTCGCACCGATAAAAATATTTTTCGTACCTTTTAAAACCATCGTTTCATGCCAAACTCGGTGGATGCTTCCATTATGTTTGTAACTATGTATTTGTATGGTTTCTCCTTCTTTCGGTACCGTCATAATAGCACCACCTTTATCAGTTTCTCTATATTCATGTATATTATAACAATGATTGTAAATACATGTGGAATATTACACATAATATTTATTATACTTGGGAATAAATCGTTTTACTAACTAAATTTAGCCATTTCTTTATATTTATATTTTTCCAATAAAATTTCCTTCCTCAAACAAAAAATTTTATACAATGAAAAAGGTATAGACTCGTGTCTATACCTTGGAAGTGAAATGGATTCACTTATGAGTACTGCCTTAATTATTGCGGTTGTTGTTGTTGTTTTGTTGATTTTGCTTATTGTTTTGTTGGTTGCGACGAGCTTGTTCAAAGTTTTGCTCTTCTACAAATTCCTCGCGGTTGTTGTTATTATTGTTGTTGTTATTGTTATTGCGATTTTTAGCCATGTCTGTTCACCTCCACGATAAATATTGTGGGCAGATGAACGGTTTATTATTCGGAAGGTTTCAAAATATGTTCTGTCATTGATTTCAAAATTTTCTGCATCGGTACAGGAAATGGTAAATCTTTAACATCTTCAATGGAAATTAACTGAACATTTTCAGGTAATTCTAATAGAACTTTGCCTTCTACAAAATGACTTTGCATGTTCCATATTAAATGGGAAAATACATGTTTTAACTCGAAAAAATTCTCCTTTAACACTTTGCAAATTTCTACATGATATAAATTTTTTATCTCTTCAGCAAAGGTTTTATCCCTTTGAATCATCGGAAACTGCCACATATTCGCAAGTAACCCTTCACTAGGGCGTTTTTCAACTAATATTTTCCCATCGATGACTATAATGTACACATTGTAATATTCATTTTTTACTTTCGTTTTTTTCGTTTTTATAGGCAGCTGTTCCGCTACACCTTCTTGAAAACCAATACAATATTCTCTGACTGGACAAAGCAAACATTTTGGTGATGTAGGGGAACACACAGTCGCTCCTAAATCCATTAATGCTTGATTGAAATCACCAGGAAAGTCAGGATGGATTAACTCCTCCACTGCTTCTTCAAATATTTTTCTCGTTTTCGTTAATGAGATATCTTCTGTTATATGTAATACCCTGCTTAAAACTCGCATGACATTCCCGTCTACTGCATGTTCTGGCAGATTATATGCAATGCTTAAAATAGCTCCCGCTGTATAAGGACCAACCCCTTTTAACTTTTGGAGGTCATGTCGATTATTTGGAACAATGCCATCGTATTTTTCTACAACTTCTTTTACGCCGGATTGTAAATTGCGGGCTCTTGAATAGTATCCTAATCCTTCCCACATTTTTAACAAATCCTCTTCATCAGCATTGGCGAGGGAACCAATGGTAGGGTATTTTTTTAGAAAACGTTGATAATAAGGTATAACTGTATCTACTCGTGTTTGTTGTAGCATCACTTCAGAAACCCAAATTTTGTATGGATCTTTCGTTTGCCTCCAAGGCAAATCTCTATGTTCTCTCTGATACCATTCAACGAGACTTTGTCGAAATTGTTGCGCATATGGATAATTCACTTTTTCTCTCCTAGCATTTTCGATTTTATTTATTAGTAAAAAGGGTATAATATAGTTATATGGACAAAAATAAAATATTTTCCATTAAAAAGTTTTATCCTCCGATTAAAAGGAGTTGATTATATGGATACAGGCACACACCTCGTTATGGGTGTAGCCCTTGGCGGTTTAGCATTAGTGGATCCAGTTGTAGCGAGTAGTACTGCTACTTTTGCAGCTGTTGCAACAGGTACTATAGTAGGTTCTCAAGCACCTGATGTAGACACTGTGTTAAAACTACGCAATAATGCGGTTTATATAAGACATCATCGGGGAATTACCCACTCAGTTCCCGCTGTTATTCTATGGCCTATTGGAATTACAGCTATTTTATCACTCATTTTTCAAGAGGCCAACGTATTACACCTTTGGCTATGGACGTTTCTAGCCGTCTTTTTGCATGTTTTTGTTGATATATTTAACGCTTATGGAACCCAAGCTCTTCGACCATTCTCAAGAAAATGGGTAGCCCTTGGAGTCATTAATACGTTCGATCCTTTTATTTTCGGTATTCATTGCGTTGGGATTGTTTTATGGGCACTAGGTTTAAATCCTGTGATGACATTCGTCTTCATGTATTTAGTCATCATTGTTTATTATATTTTACGATTTTTCGTCCAACATTCGGTCAAGAATGCTGTCCGTAAAACGATTCCAGATGCAGAAGCAATCATCGTTGCACCAACAATGAGATTTTTCACATGGAGAGTTGCTGCAAAATCGAAAACCCATTATTACGTTGGACGAGCATACGGCAGAACGATTAATATTTACGATAAATTTGAAATTCGTCCACTGCCAAAATCACCTTTAGTCGAAAAGGCAATGAACGATTCAAATTTAGCAGCCTTTGTATCCTTCTCCCCTATATACCATTGGGATATATCGGAGTTGGAAAATGGCCTAACGGAAGTCCGTTTAATCGATTTAAGATATCGCAGTAATGAGCGCTATCCTTTTGTGGCGGTAGCTCATCTTGATGATGATTTAAACATTGTAACATCGTATACTGGATGGATTTATAGTGAAGATAAACTTCAACGAAAACTGCAAATTGGTGCAAGTGACTAAATAAATTGTTCGTATAATTATGGAAAAAAACAATATAAATTTAAAGTAAAAACGCTCAGGTTTTTCTGAGCGTTTTTAGCATGATATTTTATTACCAATAGAGTTGAGGTTAATTAAAAAACTATTAACTATTGATTATCCCATTCACACTATTCTATGTAGTTGAATACTTATCTTTTTCTTACTCTTCATCTAACAAATGGGCGTATTTCGGGTTACGGCCTGCGAATTCATGGATTTTATCGCCATAACTTTCGATCCACTGACGGATAATACGTTCTGTATATTCCGCCCCTCGATAAGCATAACCAGCCTTTGCATACGTTGCTTCGAAATCT
>JAAYHP010000261.1 GCA_012735355.1 Lysinibacillus sp.
AAGTAGCAGTTGTATAAATTAAAAAATTTTTACGATTGTGTGATTGAAGCTTAATCATTTCGAACTTGAGTGTAGAAAAAGTAGTAAAAGCCCCTGCGAATCCGGTTCCTAATAATAGAAGAATTATTGTATCCGTGTTTAATCCAACAAGAATCCCTAACAAAAAAGCTCCAGATAAATTTATTAGATTTACAACTCATTAAATGAAAATAAAAACACCGCATCATTTACACTATCTTCAAAAAAACTCATCATTTTCTCTTAAGAGAAAATAATGAGTTTATACTTTTGTCCCGGCATCCATTAACTTACATTTCTTTCTCTTGTTCAATCATCCATATCCACTTCTAAAATTTCTCCATTTGTTGCGTCGATTTTAATGTCGATATCAGAATTGTTCCTTTCATATTCAACTGTATAAGTTTGTTTTCCATTTTCCACTTCTAATGACCAACCTGTTGCAGAAAGTCCTTCTACTTCGGTTTTTGTTGAAGCAATTTCAATAGCTTCCGCTGGGTCGATAATAGCTGAAAAATCAATAGCTTCATCAGAAGTTCTCTCTCTTTCAACTTCATTTACAATAATTTCTTTTGTTGTTGCATCAATTTCTACATCATATTCTTTTGTTTCATCAAAACCATCAATATCATAATGTAATCGACCAGAAGAATCTGTATCTAATTCGATCGATTCAATCTTTGCATCTGGATAAGATTCTTTAAAAATGTCCACTGCATCTTTCATAGAAACTGTTGGGTTTGTTATGTCAACAGAATTGTTATTTACTTTATTCGCAACAGTAGTTTCATTATCTTCACTTATATTATTTTCCGTGTTCGCAATACTTACGGGTTGATCTGTTGCAGTATCATCCTCTTTTGCCGCATTGGTACCGCATGCTGTAATTAAAAATGTTGTAATTACTGCTATCATCCATATTTTGAACATAACCATTCTCTCCTGTCCATTGTTGTATATAACTCAAATTCCACTTTCTTATTTTGTACTATAATTTGCTATGTATACTGAGAATTTTAAATTTGTCGTTAAATGAAATTCGATTATTATTCTGAACTTTTTGTGCCGCAATCCATTGATAAAGGACTAGAGGGAAAATTACCACTTCCCATTTCTTCTATACCAAATAGTGCTATGCTATACTATCCTTAATATGAGAGTTTCAATTTCCTGGAAAATAAAGGAGGCATTCGAATATGAAAAGTAAGCCTATTTATGTTGAAATAGAGATTGATACAGAAATGGAAAAGTTATGGAATGCAACTCAAACGCCTAGCTTGCATGAAAAATGGGATCTCCGTTTTTCTTCCATTACATATTTACCAAAAAAGAGAAACGCGCCTCAACATTTTTCATATAAACGTAATCTTGGGTTTGGATTAACGATAGAAGGATGGGGGATTACTGCAGGCAGTCATGAAAGTACAAATGGCGAAAGATCTTCTTCATTACATTTCGGAACAGATAATAAACTATCTCCTATTAAAGAAGGGAAAGGTTTTTGGAAATATATACCTAATGGTAACTCCATTTCCTTTTTAACACAATATGATTATGAAGCGGGTTTTGGTAAATTTGGACGCTTACTAGACCACTTCATTTTCCGTCCATTAATGGGTTGGGCTACAGCGCTTAGTTTTGATGTTTTAAGAAGATGGATGGAGAAAGATGAAGATCCATCCTCACAATATTTTCGTTTTTTTATTAGCTGGACTATCACTTACCTATTTTGTTTTATATGGCTTTATCATGGACTCATTCCAAAACTCATCTATATGAATGAAGATGAAATTTCGATGGTAATAAATTTATTTCATGTATCTTATGAAAAAGGTGCTTTCATTGTAATGATTACTGGAATTGCCGAAATTATTTTCGGATTATTCTGGTTACTTTATAGAAATAAAAGGAGATTACATCTTTTGCAAATCATCTTGTTCCCTCTCCTTACGATCACTTCCATTTTAGCTAAACCAAGTACATTAACTTTTCCGTTTAATCCATTAACATTCAATTTGAGCCTATTGCTAATTACAATTATCGGATTCGTAATAAACAAAGATGTGCCTTCATCGATTTCCTGTAAAAGAAAGAGAGGATAGTTAAATGTCAATTTATAAAAAAGTTTTAGGTACAGAGTTTTATAGATTGCATCCTATGTTACTAAAAAGATATGGTTTTTCAAATAATAAACCTTTTCAAGCAACAGGAGTAATGAAAACCATTAAAAAAGGACCGATATTTCTTTATCCGATTTATTGGTTAGGCACTAAATGGAAACTCCTTTATCCTGAACATGGTTCGAATATTCCTTTTACCATTTTGAATACACCTAAGATTGGCGCAAATGGTGAAGAACAAATTCATTGGGAAAGAATTTTTTATTTTGGGTCAAAGAAAAGGTATTTTAATGCATTGATGAGTTTTGATGTTGAACGGAATTTAATTAAAGATTATTTAGGTGAACCAAGTGTACTTTATTCAGATTTAGCATTTACCGTCTCTACTAATGGAGAGTTGAAAATTGAGTCTAGAAAACAGCGATTCGTCATTGGTAGATTTGAATTCCCTTTACCTAGAATTTTTCAAGGCTTAGCAACAGTGACAGAAAAATATATAGAAGACAATGAAGTTTTTCATGTAAAAGTTGAAGTGAAAAATCCAATGTTTGGCCTTATTTTCATGTATGAAGGAGAGTTTAGCAACAATGACTTGGAATAAATGGCTACCTTTTTCAATCATTTTGTTTTTAGTCGCTATTATTTTTGGACAAGGACCTTTGTATTTACTAATGCTCACTGTAGCTCAAGTCGTATATGTTCCTCTTACATTACAAATTATTAAGAAAAAAAATGATTGGTTCACTCGTTTCTATACATATTTTTCAATCCCAGCTTATGTTTCCGTCGTTCTGCTACATATTACAGAACCATCTAGTTGGGATGGTTTTCTTGCAGCAATTTATTTATTATTTACTTTAATTGTAGCTTTCTATGGAATGAATCGTTTTTTAACGAGAGGATTTATTCGTTTCGAAGAGTTTTCCATTGATATTGCCCTCGTATTTTTATCGATTGGTGGTATGTGGTACTTTGCTCATATTACGAATATCGATACTGGCTTTTCACCAATTATCACGTGGTTAACGGCAATTCATTTTCATTACGCAGCTTTTTTACTGCCCGTTTTTAATGGATTACTTGGTCGAATTTATAAACCTAAATTATATTCCTTTGCTGCATGTATTTTAATTATTTCTCTGATTCTCCTTGCCATCGGAATTACTTTTTCTGTCTGGATTGAATGGATTTCAGTCGTGTTTTATATGATAGGAATTTATATGATGATTTTCTATACTTATCGAGCGCCTTTTACTAGACGATTGCAAAAAATGTTCATAGTATTATCATTCGGCTCATTAGGTGTGACGATTCTGTTTTCCTTTTTATATGCCTTTGGTCGTTTAACAAACTTTATTTCCATCGGTATTCCTTATATGCTGCAAACTCATGGCTTTTTAAATTGCGTAGTGTTTGCTATATTCGGTTTAATCGGTTGGCTCATATCTGTTCCTACTGAAAAAACAACAACTTGGACATTTCCGATTAGTGAAATTCGAGGATCGATAATCATTGGTGAAAAAGTTCTTTCTAAAATTCAGTGTGATTCGAAACCGCATAAAGGTTTAGTGGATGATATGAATATTTATGAACCTCATATCAATACATCCACTCTATCACCAATGATTCGTGACTTTTATGAAAATACAATGGATTACCGACTGTTTGCAGAAGTTCAATGGAAAGGTTGGTTTAAGCCATTTGCATATCTTTATCGTCTGATTAGCTCCGTTGTACAACAAATTAATCTCCCATTATCAAAGAAACGTATCGAAATGACTGGGGATGTATTGAAAATTAAAGAGGAATTAGATAGTAGAAAAAGCCCTAGAGCTTGGGTAAGAAAAATTCATGAGAAAGTTACTTTTATTGCGATATATTCGTGGCACAAAACAAATGACCGTACTTATATGAACATTGCCTTGCCACTTCCCTGGTCATCGATGATCGGAATATTAGAGGTCAATCAAATGGGCCATGTTCTTCATTTATCTAGCAAAAAAAGTGAGGCAAATTCAGATGCGGGCATCTATTTAGTTTGGAACAATCGCATTCTAGCATTACCAATAGAAGAAACTTTTTATGTTGAAGAATGCGAGAATGGCACCCTCTACGCAGAACATCAAATGTGGATTTTTTCAATCCCTTTTTTAAAAATTAATTACGATATTATTTATCGGGAATTTTCATGAAACTTTATTTTGCATATATTTCATATATCAACTTCCTGTATCATATAACTATTTTTTAGGATAACTAAAAAACGTTATAGAGGAGGTAAAAATGAAACTTCGTGTATCATCAGTACAATACCATCTTCATACGATTCATTCCTTTAATGAATTTGCCCAGCAAGTAAATCATTACGTCCGCGCTGCACTAGAGTTTGATACGGAATTCATTTTGTTTCCTGAATTTTTTACAACCCAGTTACTTTCTATTGGAAACGATAAAGGTGAACCGCTTTCGATCAATGATCTTCCTAACTTCACAGAAGAGTACCTTAATTTATTTACAAAGTTAGCAACAGAAACAAAAACACATATTATTGGCGGGACACATGTCGTTCGTAAAGATGACAAGCTTTTGAATGTCGCCCATTTATTTTATCCAGATGGCACAGTTAGAACGCAAGCGAAATTACATATTACCCCAACCGAGGTAAATGAATGGCATATGGCAGCAGGTGATGATTTACAAATATTTGATACGGATAAAGGAAAAATCGCCATTTTAACGTGTTACGATATTGAGTTTCCTGAAATTGTACGCATGGCAAAGACTCGGGGTGCAGATGTTGTATTCTGCCCTTCCTGTACAGATGATCAACATGGCTTCTATCGGGTGCGTTACACAGCCCACGCTCGAGCAATTGAAAACCAATTGTATGTGGTAACCGCTGCCACAGTTGGTGCGCTACCAACGATTGATTTTATGCGCATGAATTTTGGACAGTCGGCAATCATCTCACCTAATGACATTCCATTCCCACCGCGCGGGATTATCGCTGAAGGTGTTGTTAATCACGATATGATTGTAACGGGCGATTTGGATTTAGAACTACTTTATCAAGTTCGCGAAAGAGGCTCTGTAACCACTTGGCGTGACCGCCGTACCGATTTATACACGGATTGGGAAAGAGGGGTGTAAATGTACCGTAAACAGTTTTATGTGTTTCGGGATAACAAGCCAATCCTTACAACGATACGGAATTATACACCAGCGGATTTTCCTGCACTTATTCGTATCCAACAAGAATGTTTTCCTCCACCATTCCCGTCAGAACTGTGGTGGAGTGAAGATCAGCTTCAAAGTCATGTGAAACACTTTCCTGAAGGTACACTTTGTATTGAATTAGATGGAAAACTGGTCGGTTCAATGACATCGCTGCTTGTTGATTTTGACTATAACAATGCCGAGCATACGTGGACAGACATGACAGATAATGGCTATATTCGTACACATAATCCAAAGGGTAACACGCTATACATTGTGGACCTTTGCGTAAGCCCTACTTATCGTGGGTTAGGCCTTGGCAAATGGCTCATGTTATCGATGTACGACATTGTCATAGAGAAAAAATGCGTTCGTCTCCTTGGTGGCAGTCGCATGCCAAACTACCATCGCCACAGTAACGAACTTAATCCAGAAGAATATGTTAAAGCTGTCGTGCGTGGCGATGTATATGACAAGGTCATTTCCTTTTTACTGCGCTGTGGTCGCATGCCTAAAAAAGTGATACCTAACTATTTAGAGGATGAAGAGTCACTGAATTACGGTGTTTTAATGGAATGGCGCAACCCTTTCTTTCCTGACGGAGGAAACTTATAAGTCGTAAAGCCCATTTATATAACCCAAGAGCGTTTAGACCGCCCTATATTCTATAATCCCCCAAAAAAAATTTAATTAAAGTATAATAGATATTGATGGAAACAAACATACAAAATAACCAATATTTTACATTGTATATTGTAAAAAAACTCTACTATAGCATTGCTTAAATTAAACGAGTAGTTTTTCCATCAATTATCGTAGAAAAGGAGAATCGAAATGAAACAACAACATCCATATACAATCACTCTTCTTGGGAGCATGGGCGGGGTTGCTAAATCAATTTTATCAATCTTAAACTATTCTGTGATAGATGAAAAGGATCCAATTCATTCCACTATTAAAAATTCCAAACTCTATTTAATCGATGTGAAACAAGGAAATTTAGATTATTATGAACAACTGTGTCCAAATTTAACGAACAACATTTCGCTCTTACAATTAAATGTGAACGATGTTAATAAATTGATGGATCATTTACGTTCAACAAACACGCAATTAATGATTGATGTATCCAATGCTAATACCATCGCAATGCTTCAGTGTTGCAACGAACTCGGTATTCGTTATATCAATACTGCATTAGAAAACAATGAAGTTTATACAGACAAAACTTTACACGGTTTCTCATTAACGACAGAATATCAACAATTAAAAGAATTTCGAGATACCATTACGAATACGAAAGCTATACTCTTCTCTGGTATGAATCCTGGCATCGTTCAGTGGATGGCAATAAATTTACTGAACAACCATTCAGATAAGCAACCGTTAGCATGTTACATTGTTGAGCATGACACGAGTTTTTATAAAGATCAACAACTCATTCAACCGAACACCATTTATACAACATGGTCCGTTAAAGGATTCTTGGATGAAACGATTTTAGCATACCCGTTGTTTGTCCGAAACCATTTACCTCACTATATCTATGATGATGTTTATGCGACAGAATATAAGGTCACACTTGGTGATAAAGAGTTTTGCGGGTATCTAGTTCCCCACGAAGAAGTATTGACGTTAGGTGAAATTTACGATTTTGAGGTGGGATTTATTTATCGAATCAATGAATATACTACACAAATAATTCAAAATAATTCGGAAAATGCAAATGAACTTTTAAAATGGAATCAAAAAATTATAGACCCTGCAGATGGCGAAGTTGTAGGAGAAGATTTGATTGGTGTGCTACTCGTTTTTGATGATAAAGAAGTATATATGTATAACTCAATGAATAATAGCGAAATATTTGAAAAATACAAAACGAACGGAACATACTTCCAAGTTGGGTGTGGAGTATACGCAGGGCTTGCGAGTCTACTGCTAGATAATCTTCCATTAGGTGCCCATTATGTGGATGAATTAGTAGCCAATTCACAAAGTAACTATGGAAAATATTTATCCTACTACATGAAAGATTTCGTATACGGTGAAAATCAAAGTTCAGATGGTTTATTGCATAATAGGATGAAGAAATTAGTATATTGTTAAAAAAAGCAATTCTAAAAAACGTTTTGCCATCTCTTACGTCATTATTTCTTTTAACGCCTTTCTAACTTCATTCATAAGAGGCCAGGGCAAAAGTAAAAACTCATCATTTTTTCTTAAGAGAAAACGATGAGTTTTTGATATTTTTAACTTAAAATTGACTTTTCTTCTAACCTCAAATATTTAAATTTTACATGAACTTATTAATGAAGTATCATCATTTATTTTCTACAACTTTTTGCCAATGAATGACACGTTTTACTGATCCGACATATTCATTCAGTGCCCGCTGACTTACACCCTTTACCCGGTTACACTAGCAATTGATTTAGATGACGTTCTTTCTTCAGACCCTTTATGGATTGATGTGGATCGTGTCATCGCACACGAAATGGTGCACGCAGTGATGTCAGCATCAGGCATTAACTGGAATGATACGCCAAAATGGTTTAAAGAAGGTACTGCTGAATATGTTGCAGGTGCAAACGAACGTGTCAGATCTTCATTAAATTGGGCAGCTGGTGGTTATACGAATAGCTATGAAACAGCATCTGAGGCAGGAAAACAGACAGCAAGACAAAAGGTTTTAAATGCAGTTACATCTAATAATGGCTCAGACTTTTATTCTGCTAGTTATTTAGCAACAGGCTATTTGGATAGTCTTATTCAACAGACAAATCCAGGTAAGACAATAGCAGACTTTATGCAGGATCTTTCTAATGGAAAAACTTTCGATCAAGCTATTCAAGATTATACAAACTTAGCTAATCGTTCGGCCTTTATTGCTGATTTTAAAGGTGCAAATGGGATGCAATATTTAGAAGATCTAGATTTATTTAATCCAGCGAATATGAATAGAACAGGAAGTCCATTAGAAGGTCAAACGATTAATGGTACTACATATGGCATAGGCGACGCAGCATTCATACCTGATACAGGCAGCCCAGGCACAACACAATCAATTTTTGTATACGATTGGCTACCTTCTACCGGTGGTACAGGAACGGCAGGAACTCCATATCCGACAAATCTTGGTGGGGGCGGTGGAGGGGGCGGTGGTACACCTCCTGTTATTCAAACTACCGCTTCAGGAAAAATTGTTTTACAAATTGGGGCAAATGAAAATCAAACAATGACAATAGATAAGCTTGAGCTTTCGAAAGCTGCTTTAAGCATAAATGATGTTGATATTAGTAAACAAACTACCGCCGAAGAAGCAATTACGAAAATTGATAATGCAATCGAAAAGGTTTCGGAAGGTCGTAGTACATACGGTGCGTATCAAAATCGTTTAGAACATACGATGAACAATCTACAAAATACTGCTGAAAACTTAACGGCAGCTGAATCTCGTATACGCGATAGCGATATGGCATCTGAAATGATGAAGTTTACGAAAGTGAATATATTAATGCAAACTGCTCAGTCAATGTTAACGCAAGCTAATCAACAGCCACAGGGTGTATTGCAATTATTAAATTAAATCAAAGTAAAAGCTCCACGGTAGCATGCATAAACTTTGCCGTGGAGCTCTTTTCAATGGGTATATTTAAAATATCTCCAACAAAAATATCAGAACTATAAATAGATTCAATTTCCTTTAACGTCTTCCCTTTACTATTTAAAATCGTTAATCTACTTCCTTGGGTATAATAAATGTTCCCAAGATCATCCATTAATACCCCTTTATTAATTTTTATTCTCTTCTTTTTTAAATAATAATATGTATTTACTCGTATTTTACTAGCTTCTTTTTATTTTCATATGTGTAAAGGATAAAATCATCTTCAATATTGCCCTTAAAATGATTGACAAATCCAATTTTTGACTCATCTGAAGATCTGATTAAACATTGATTGAATACAGTTATTGTTACACACATACACCAATAATCTTCTCTAGGTGCCCCATTTGTACCTAATAAACCTCTCAATCCCTAAAAGAAGACATACAATACCAATTGGAACACCTATTAAAATAATAAAAAATCCACCGTCAATCCCTGTTGATTCTGAGAGTGAAACGATAAAATAAATTTGAGTGAACGGCGGGAGTCGCAAGCCCCGCACATCCCCCCCTCCAGAAGGACCCGCGAACGTTTTCATCGACTTCTCCAAGCACCTCTATGCCATCTGAATGTCGATCAGTCGTTTGAGTTCGTGCTCTGTTAAGTGCTCCTGTCGCTTATGCTTACGGCTATGCTCATATCTGTTGTTACGTTTACGATTTCAAGTATGTGGTTGCTTAGATTGATTGTTATAGCTCCATTATTGCTTAACTTCATTACTTACTAAGTCTTCAACTTTCATTTCCCTCAACTTCCGTTCGAAAATATAAAAAAGTCACATCGTAATTGGTGTGACTTACCTTTCAGATTTTCGATTATTTATTTGATTTTTACGTCTAATAATATCTTCTTTGAAAAACAATCTGTCTCATGGTAAATTTTTTATTGGTATGTTTACTCCACGTTTAACCAATTTAGATTCTGCCGAGAACATTGTAAAATTTCTAATGCTTCAGTTGTTATTAATAATTTCTTCTTGAATATACTTCGCTAATTCTTCACGATTCTTGAAAGAGTTGTGTTCGTCTTCGGGCATTAAATTCACCCCCTATTTTTAATCATATATTTAGAGTGAAGGTTAAGGATTCGAGCCTTAACTTTCTTTAATAAGCTGTTGGGCGCTACTCTTTTGGGGTAGTGTCTTTTTTATTGTTCTTAATCGTAATAATTAGGTTTATTATTGCGTTTATTTATCCTAATTAGATAGATAAATAAGCGAATAATAACCATCTTCATCTGGTATCGAATTTTCAAATGAATATCCGACCGATTCAAAACATTTTAAGCAAGCAATGTTATCTGTCTCAATGTTTGCAATCCATTTTTTAATAGATTGAGTTGATGGTAAAGACATTACTTTTTTTACTAAGGCTTTACCATATCCTTTGCCACGCAAAATCGGGTTAATTACAAGCGCTATATAACCAACATAATTTGATTCTTGCTCTACCATGACGATTCCAATAGGTTGTTTATTTTCATCTAGTGCCGTCCACACTTGGTAATCTTCTTTACTTGCGACATAATTATACCAATCGGATAGCGGTTGCATGCCTTCCAAACGACGTTGAACTTCTGCATCTTCAAACCATCCTTTAATCGTTACAATATCACTCTCACTGAAAACTCTTAGCTCTGTTATACTCAATTTATTTCTACTCTCCTATCATTTATATTTTTGAGCTCGTAACCTATATGTTTCAGCATATTGTCCCCCATTACTTATCAATTCCTCATGGGTTCCAGTCTCTACTACTCTTCCGTTTTCTAAAAAGATAATATAATTGCAAAGCGGAGTGTGCTTAATCTTTGAGAGACAATAATTACAGTTTTTCCTTTATTTAACTTACGTAATGTTTCAAAAATCTCTTCTTCAATAAAAACATCTATTGAATTGTAGACGCTCAACTTTCAGGAAGTGATAAAAATCATTTCTAGTAAATAGAGCATCCGCAATAACTGTCGTTTTGCCATCCGATATTTTAACCTTATTTTGCCATTCCCTTGGACAATTGTAAAACAACCAAAATTGATTTCTCATTATAATGTGCTGTAATTGATTAGTTCTCCTTCTTATCTTCTCGCAATCTACATATTCACGACCTTCTTTAGATAAATAATAGATTGTTTGATGACCGTCACTAATGGTCAGTAAATAATCCTATAAACGACTTAACACTCCGTTAGTATTTCCAACTTTTCCCAAATCAAAATACCGTCTTAATTAATCGCGCGTCATGAAATCAAACTTCTTCAATAAACAATAAAAATAAAACAGACGACTGAAAAAGTTGTCTGTTTTTTCATATTAAAAATGTTAATGTTTTCCATTATAATTGGATAAAAAAGGAGTCGATAGTGTGGAAGACAAAAAGAAAACCGCTCAAGGTTGTTTAATGGCAATTATTATTTTCATAGGTCGATATTCGGAATAGGATCTTGTTTCGGTGGGGAGAAAAGACGTTTGATTTTACTGTCCAAGAATTTGAAAATGCTTTAAGAACTGAAATTGATCAACGAAAAGGAAAGTCATTTTTGGCAATGAAAGATATGGAGCACAAAGACGAGTATTATCAAATTAAATTAGCCGATGGAATCTATGCATTAATTTATACTGATAAAGACAACAAAGTAAAAGAAATTCGTGTTGTTGCTACTACCGCTGCGTTTTTAGTGCAGAATAAAAAAGTTCGTATAGCTTACCAATCGACGTTAAAAGCTGTTGATCCATCTTTAAGTGTCATACAGGAGTTACATATATTTGAGGAGCTTGGTATAACAGGTAGAGGTGATATGCTTGTCCATTCGTCTGCATATTCATTTAATGACGTTATATATTCGTACGTTGGAGATATAGAAAAGGAATTATTAGTTTTATATGCAAAACCGATGTAGTCACTCTTTGAGTAGCTTTTTTATTTTTTTGTAAAATAATGCAAATTTTTAATGACTAAATAAATTAAAGAAAGGAGGTGAAGAAATGGGGACATATAGTTCTTATCATCGCTGGCATAATCGCTAGTATCAAAGGTGCACTTGATATTATTGATTACAATGTATTTAGTGGGCTTGGATTTCAAAAACATGAGTCTAGTTAACTGGGTTGGTACTATTGCATCATTTATATGAATAGCATTATTCGTGCTCCGACATTACTTCAGAAAAGAGGTGAAAAATAGTGACTCAACAAAAAACTTCTGAAGCACAAAAAAGGGCAACACAAGCATATCGGGAACGGAACAGAGAAAAGACTCGTAAACAATCGGCCAAAAGTTCAGCGAAAACATATATAAATAAATATTGCGATTTAAACGATTTACAAGAAATGAAACAATGGATAGAAG